>CAYSNV010000001.1:0-4930 GCA_964432545.1 uncultured Candidatus Bathyarchaeia archaeon
ACCCTGTTGTCAACGTATTCGAGATTGATCTGGTCCTTCTCAACTCCTGGCATCTCGGCGATGACGCGGACCGTTTTGTCCTCGTCGATGACGTCAACTATCGGTTGGCGGCTCTCCTTGAATTCGAGTTCTGGTGCCCTTCTGGGTAGCCCGCGGCTCTTCGACGGTCTGAAGTTGCCGAACTCTCTGATCACCGGCTCTCCGTCCTTGCCCACCGTCATGGAGTACCCGTAGACGTATGGGCCGAAACGTTTGACGACAGAGCCGTCGGGCAGCCTCTCCTCTTTTATCAGGTCCTTGGGCATGGATTCGAGCGATTCCCTGAACATGCGCTCCATCATGCTGTCGATGTTCCTAAAGAGTCCATTCCACCCTCTGAAGCCAAAGGGGGGCTCTTCATCGTCGTCGTACATTATGTCTACCTCCTGAAGCTATTTCGTCAGGTCTTGTTACTATTTGGTAACAAGCTGCTATATAAACATTGTTACCAGTTAGTAACCGAACCTCAGAAGGCCGCCAACCCTGAAAAAACACGCGCATTCCCTCTCCGGCTTTCAAAGAAGCGGCCCTGCAAATAGCGCGCTACCAGCCCAGACGTCATGAACTCGAGCGTGGATAGCAAAGCGATCGTCGGAGGTGGAACAAGGAACAGATTCGGCATGACGAGGATGCTGGGGTTCGAACCCCGCCACGACGTAAAGGTAGTGGATGGGGTCCTTCCTATGAACCGTGTAAATGAGTCGATCTGAAGGTTAGGGGAGGCAAGGTAAGGGTATACTGGTATTGAGGAACTGATATTTCCCTTTACCGGGCGAGAACCATGTTAGCGGGGGGTCAGTGCAGAGTAGACGAACCACGCCCCGAAGACGACCAGAATCAGCGCGCATACGCTGAAGACGATCCTGTGGACCGTCCGGTTCCAGAAGCCCCTCGACTTGTACACGGTCTTTGAGACGGCTAGGTCCCAGAGGAAATCGATCGACCAGTGGACGAGAGCGAACATGAGGAAACCGACAACCCCGAAAAGGGTGGAGTTGATGACCAGCGCGGAGCCGATAGTCGCCCACCAGAGAAAGAAGTAGGGGTTTGCGGCTGTCGTGACGACCCCTGAGAAGACCGAGCTGAACCTGACATCTCTTTCCTCGGTGGTGAGACGGTCTTTCGCTCTAAACATCTGAAGCCCCATAAGGCCCAGCATCGAGCCGCCCACAAACCCTATCACTCTCCTCACGATCTCGTACGTGAAAAACTGTGCAAACCCCAGATAGATCAGCAGCATCAGGGGAATCTCGATGACGCCGTGACCTATTGCGATTAGGGCGCCTGCATTCCCGCTACTTCTCCCTTTTGCGATCGTCACTGCTGTGACTGGTCCGGGCATCATCACGCCCGAGAGCGATATGATCGCCACCGAGGTGAGGAAGAGCGGAATGTCGAGTGCGTAGTTCATCGAGCGGTACTCCAGAAGGCCTTGGAGGATCGATCCTGCGAATCCCTGACCTCCCTAGATGGAAGGTTTGAATTTAAACCTACTGGAGAAAAGGGATAAACGGTGACTATTTTAACTACTCCAAGGCAGTTCCTAAGAGAGGTTCGCAGCCGATTTAGTCTTCCTCAACATCGCTCTTACCTACACTGGGGACATGAGAGACTTGAGTCAGAAAGAGGAGTTCGAGTGGAAGCAGTACTACCCTAGGATCCCACTGAACGTTGATCCGATTCTTGACGATTCGACACTACGGGATGGCGTCCAGATGCCTGGGATCGCGATCTCCCCGGAGAACACCGCCCACATAGCCTATCTGCTTGATCAACTCGGCATTGAGAGGATCGAGGTTCACCACTTCCAAAAGCAGGACCAGGAGGCGATCCGGCTCATCAAGGATAAAGGTTTAAGGACCAGGGTGGCTGGATGGTGCCGCGCTGTACGCGCCGATATCGACAACGTTCTCGCTCTAGATCTGAAAGAGGTCGGAATCTCGCACCCTGTATCGCACATTCACCTCGCCGCTAAATGGCCTGACAAGAGTGACGATGAGCTGCTCCGCCGTGTCGCGGACGTCGTCGAGTACGCTGCCAAGGATCACGGACTGACGGTCTTTGTTCATGGCGAGGACAGCACCCGCGCGGACTGGGCCTTCGAGAGAAAGTTCATCGATGCTGTAGCAGACGCAGGAGCAGAAGTCTATCGCATCTGCGACACCGTAGGCGTAGGGGTCTCCGACCCGAACATGCCTCTCCCAACAGGCCTGCCCGCCAAGATACAGAGAATAAGAGACGAGACTCGCATAAGATACGTTGAGATGCACGCACACGACGACCTTGGAAACGCTGTCGAAAACTCGATGGCGGCGATACGCGCCACATCAGACCTCTACGACAAGATCTATGTCAGCACGACTTTTCTCGGCATGGGGGAGAGAGCGGGAAACGCGGAGACAGAGAAGGTCATGATGAACCTCTTCGTCCACCACGGGATCGACAAGTATGCCCCTTACCTCTCCATGCTGAAGGAGGTTGCCGACTTTATCGGCCACGCCACGGGTCTCACCATCCCTCCCAACAAGGCGATCGTCGGAGACTACGCATTCGCTCACGAATCAGGAATCCACACCCACGGCATGCTCAGCAGCCCGCTGACATATGAGCCGTACCCCCCCGCCTTAGTCGGCAATAAGAGGCTCTTCACCATCGGGAAACAGTCGGGCAAGGCGATCATCAGGCACCGGATGGAGGAGATCCTGGGGACCAAGATCAGCGAAGAAGACCTTCGTCTGCAGACGGTCGCTGACAAGATCAAGGAGATATTCGAAAAAGGCAGACGGGGCTCCCTCAAAGAAGGCGAGTTCAAAGAAATCGTTCAAGAAGCCTACGCCTCTCAAGCGCTCAGAGAGAAAGAAGCCCCGGTAGTCCTGGACGACGTCGACCTTCGACTGATAAGAAAACTCCAGCGAGACGGGAGGACAACCTCTAGTGAACTCTCAGAAGCGCTGAGGGTTCCCGTCTCTGAAGTGAAGGGTAGGCTCGCCCGTCTGGTTGACAACAAGGTCATTCACCACTTCATACCTGTTCTCAATCCCATCAAGCTGGGCCTCAGCGTCTCCGCGCTAATACTCATCAAGGCGCGTGGCGAGAACCTCTCAAGCATGGAGCAGAAGCTCGCCGAGTTCAGCGAAGTCAACGTCGTCTACGACATCACGGGCGAGTACGATGCGGCGATAGTCGCGCGATTCAGAACGGCGGACGAGCTAAACCGCTTCCTTAAGAAGGTTCTGGCTGTTGAGGATGTCGAGAGGACCGCCACCAGCGTCGTACTGAACATTCTGAAGGAAGACCTCAGACTCAACATCTAGAGGTTTCAACTGCGACTACGAGCTAGCGCATGCCCGGCTCTCCGATCTACCCCTTTCACATGCAACTGAGCCCCTTGTCGAAAAGCCAGAGAAACCGCCAAAAACGTTTAAGTTCATCACGTGGCGGTATACCATGCACCAGATGAACGAGTTGGCGCAAGCATTGAAGATAGTGATGTTCGGACCCCCGGGCTCGGGCAAAGGAACATACGCATCGCGGATGCGCGAGAAGCTCAACGTACCCCACATCTCGACGGGAGACTTGGTGAGGGAGGAGATCAAGTACCGAACGAGTGTAGGGAGGAGAATCGAGGACTACAGCAGGCGGGGTGAGCTCGTCCCCGACGAGATAATCACTGAACTCCTCAGACAGAGAATCTCGCAGCCTGACTCCACGAACGGGTTCATCCTCGACGGGTTTCCACGGACCATTCCACAGGCCAAAGCGCTTGAGAAGATAACCTCCATGGATGTTGTCGTAAATCTGGATGTCCCGGACGAGATCATCATCGGCAGACTCTCAACCCGACTGACATGCAAGAAATGCGGCGCAATCTTCAATGAACGCACATTGAAGCCCAAAGTCGCAGGGGTCTGTGACAAGTGCGGCGGGCCGTTGTATAAACGGGACGATGACAAGCCCGAGGTGGTTCAAGAGCGGCTGAACGTCTACCGGAAACAGACCAAGCCCCTGCTTGACTACTACAAGGAAAGGAGCCTAGTTGAGAACCTCAGCAACAGAGACGCCGACGCACCCCCTGAGAAGATCGTTGAGAAGATCATGGAGCTCATCGAGACACACGCCTAATTCCCTTTCTCTGTGGACTCCGGCAGGGAATGACAGCCTACCACCGCAGGCCCATCCATTCTGCTCGGACGAGCTAGACCCTCCAGAACTGCACAAGAGAAGGCTATAAAAGGGATAGGGCACATGAAGTATGACTTGGGAGGTCAGATGAGAGGGACTCTCCCAAGTCAGAGATGGATCCGCAGGTGGGTGGGCCCATGGTCAAGGTTCAGGAGTTCAGGTCAGAGCTCTGCAAGCTTCTGATAAAGACAGTCGCGCTTAAGTTCGGCATCTTCAAGTTGACGAGCGGGAAGTTGAGCCCTTACTACGTGGATCTCAGGTTGATCCCCAGCTTCCCAGAAGCTTTCCGAAAGGTCATCGGCTTCTACAAACACGTTATCGAGAGCGAGGTTCCCGAGCTTGACAGGGTAGCAGGGGTACCCACAGCTGGGATCCCCTTCGCATCCGTAGTCGCGTATGAGCTTCGGAAGCCCTTTATCTACGTCCGGAAGGAGGCGAAGCTTCACGGACGCGAGAGGCGCGTTGAAGGCTATCTATCACCGGGAGACAAGATCTTGATCGTTGACGACTTAGCGACAACAGGGAAAAGCAGCAGCGAGGCCGTCGATGCCATCAGGTCGGAAGGAGGCGTCGTGACAGACCTAGTTGTCCTGATAGACCGGGAGGAGGGGGCCAAGAAAAGAATGGACGAGATGGGCGTCAAGCTTCATTCCGTAACAAGTATCCGAGAGATCGCGGAGGAGCTCTACAACGCAGGGGCGCTCAGCAA
>CAYSNV010000001.1:4940-22680 GCA_964432545.1 uncultured Candidatus Bathyarchaeia archaeon
GCTCAGCAAAGAGCAGTACGACGAGATCATGAGACAGCAGACCTCATCATAGGTTCTGCGCACACAAAAGCCTCTCGTCAAGGCCGGCGACATGTGGAGATTATCTCCCAGTCGACGACAAGGCCAGACTCCTGCACCAACTGAACATCCACAGTTTTTATAACCTCCCTGACACTATAAGCTACGGTCAACCGTCACCATGTGAATCAAGTCACGCCGAGATGGCAACTTATGGACGCAGTAGTTATCGGCCCTTCGTCCCGAAAGCTGGGGGCGAGGCTGGCTGCCGAGATGCAGATCAAAGCCATCAACACGGAATCCAGGAGTTTTCCCGACGGGGAGTCGTATATCAGAATCCCTGAAGACGTGGAGCAGAAAGATATCGTTCTCCTGCAGTCAACCGACCCCCCGCAGGACAAGCATCTAGTAGAGTTGTTCCTGGTCCTTGACGCCGCCAAAGATATGAATGCGAAATCCGTGTCCGTCGTCGTCCCTTACCTTGCTTATGCCCGGCAGGATAAACGGTTCAGAACAGGTGAGGCGATAAGCAGCCACACGATCATCAAGATCATTGAGGCTCTGCAAGCCCGCAGCTTCGTCACCTTCAACGTGCATAAGGAGGACATATTGAGGCTCTTCAAGATCCCAGCCGTGAATATCTCAGCGATCCCAGCTCTGGCAGACCACGTGGCGGCGATGGGTCTTGAGAGGCCCCTTGTCGCGGCACCTGACAGAGGCAGCGTTCACTTGGCTCAAGAGGTGGCTGAAAGGATCGGTGCCGAGTCGACCTTTTTTGAAAAACATCGCGACCGGGAAACAGGTGAGGTGGAGACACATTCCAGAAGAATTGATGTCGCTGGCAGGGACGTCATCATCGTCGATGACATCATCAGTACCGGCTCGACGATCGCAAACGTCGCAAAGATAGTGAAAGGGCAGAAGGCGAGGCGCGTAGTCGCCGCCTGCGTCCATCCAGTCCTAGCTGAAGGCGCTCTCCCTCGGATGAGGGAGGCCGGGGTTGATCAGATCGTAGGGACAGACTGTGTCGACAGTCCGGTTAGCGAGGTAACGGTGGCCCCTCTTCTCGCCCAGGCCTTGAGGAAAACTAGGTGAAGCGACGATACTTCGCCGTTGTCTCAGCGGAGCACCCCTCCCTTCCGCTTGCAGAGATCAAAGCAACTCTCGAAGCTGAAGAGATCTCCTACGTCGTGGAATTCAGCCGTCCAGGTCTAGCGTTTCTGGAGAGCACTGAACAGGCGGAGATAGTCTGCCACAGGAACGCGCTGACCAAGCTCCTCTGCCTTCACCTCTTCACCTGCGAAAACGATCCCAACACAATAGAGGGGAAGGTTGGAGACATCGACCCCGCCGAGATGTCCGATGAGCCGACGAGTTTCGCGGTCAGAGTCAAAAGGGCGCCGGCTGTCTGCTCGAGATCCCGGGCAACTGACCTGGAGCCTCTGGTCGGCGGACTCTTGGCACAGAGACTCAAGCACTGGCGCGTGGACCTCGAGAGACCAACCGTTGAATTCTGCGGACTACTCTGGGGCGACAAGTTCGTTCTCGGAGTCAAACGGTACGAGAGAGAGGCGGGCGTCCTGCGAGGCAGAGAACCGAGTGTGCGACCCGCGTTCCATC
Organism: uncultured Candidatus Bathyarchaeia archaeon; assembly: GCA_964432545.1. Taxonomy (GTDB): domain Archaea; phylum Thermoproteota; class Bathyarchaeia; order 40CM-2-53-6; family DTGE01; genus CAYSNV01. The sequence continues at coordinate 6,579 of CAYSNV010000001.1, forward strand.
CCGCCACCTTAACCCCCAAGCTCGCCAGAGCCATGGTCAATCTGGCAAGGGCGAAGCGAGGCCTCTTGCTTGCGGACCCGTTCTGCGGCGTTGGGGGGATCCTTATCGAGGCGGGCCTGTTAGGCTGCAGACTGGTGGGAGGGGACGCGAAGCTTGAGATGTGTAACGGCGCGGTGAAGAACCTCAGGCACTACGGCCTCGCGCCTCTTGCAGTTGTTCAGAGTGATGCGGTGACGCCTCCCCTCATGCACGCAGACGCGGTCGCGACAGACCCCCCGTACGGCACCTCCGCATCGACGTTTAAGAGAACCACTAGAAGCATCCTTCAAGACTTCTTTCCCGCATGGCTGGACGTCTTAGGCGACCGCCGGTTCCTCTGCATCGCCGCTCCTCACGAGGTTGGAGCCAAGGAGATCGGCGTGGAGTCAGGGTTTAAGTACGTAGAAAGCTATCAGATCTTTATCCATAGAAGCCTCACCCGTGAGATCACGGTCTTCCAGAAGCAGTGAGCCGATCCGAGCGCTTCGAGGGTGGTCGCGTGGAGATCATTTTTCTGGGAACCAGCGGAAGCATGCCCACCAGCATCCGTAGCCTCCCCTCCGTGGTCATCAGACGTGAAGGAAGAGTCTTCATGTTCGACTGCGGTGAAGGGACCCAGAGGCAGCTCGCCACCGCCAAGATCGGTTTCAACCGTGAGATGGCCGTCCTCATCAGCCACATGCACGGAGACCATGTGTTGGGTTTGCCCGGCATGATCCAGAGCATGGCTCTTCTAGGGAGAAGCAAACCGCTGAAGGTGTTCGGGCCTAAAGGGCTCAAAGGCTACCTCAAAGCCATCGACACCTACGTTCCCTACGCGTCAAACTTCGACGTGAACGTCTGCGAAGTCAGGGACGGCATAGTCGTCGATGACCCCGAGTTCCGCATCGAGGCTGTATGGGTGGATCACTCCGGTCCCTGCCTCGCCTACTCGTTCACCGAGAAGCCCCGTCCCGGAAAGTTCAACCCCAAGGCGGCTGCGAGAGTCAAGGTGCCCGAAGGCCCCTTGTGGCGGGAACTCCAGATGGGGAGAGCGGTCACGGTGGGGGGGCGCGTCGTCAAGCCGGAGAAGATCGTGGGGCCTCCCAGGCCGGGGAAAAAGATCGTGTATTCAGGCGACACGAAACCCTGCCCCTCGATCCTTCGACTCTCCAAAGGCGCTGACGTCGTCATCTTCGACAGCACGTTCGACGAGTCCCGCACCGACAAGGCAAAGAGCTACGGCCATTCTACGTCAAAGCAGGCAGCCGTGATCGCGCGAAAGGCGGGGGTCAAGAAGCTTTACTTGACTCACGTGAGCGCGATCTACGACGAAGAGGCCATTAACGATCTTCTGAAGCAGGCGCGGAAGATCTTTCCAAGAACCTATCTCGCCACGGATCTGCTCCGCATCGAGGTCTAAAGACTCCATTCGTTCCTAGAGACGAGCCACTCGATCGCCTCGATCGGGTTTTCGCCTTCTACCTTGATCGTGATCGGGCCGAGCGGAGACTCAAGTTCAGGGCCGCAGAACGAGACATGCTTTGCCAGAGCAACCTGCTTGTTCAGATACACGGTGATGCGTTTTCCGGAAAGGCCAGAGGTTAACGCTGCTCGGGCCGCGCTTCTGACTCTGTCTCTTTTAAGGATATCCTTTAGGCTCCTCAGCGAGTCGAGGCTCTTCCCTTCGCCTTTCAAGGCCCTGACCCCGCCACCAGGGTACTGTATCACCGTCAGCTCTCCCTCGAAGAGGTTCCCGACAGCCCGCTTGACTTTTTCAACGTCCTCTGTCGGGTAGACCTGGGCCTCAACCTCAACCTTGAAGCCGTCCATTCTTCTTGACCTCCCTCAGGACTTTTCGGATCTCCGTCCTGAAAGCGGTGAGGCTTGACTCGTTAACGAGCATGAGGTCGGCGAGGGCGATCACGTTCCCCAACCCGACCTTCAACTCTTCCCTGTCTCGCACGTCGAGCTCTGGAAGAGTCTTGGGATCATCTTCTCTACCTCGCCTCTTCAGCCTTTCAAACCTTGACCTCGGGGAGGCGTGGACGGCGACGAGATAGACCGTATAGTGTCTCCTCAGCTCGGAGACTTCGTCCAAGCTCCTGACTCCCTCGATCAGGGCGAGCGTAGGCTTCTCCGGGCCGATCTTTCTCATCATCCGTTGGATGATGACCGCGGACCCCTCTTTCTCCCGAAGCTCAAACATGATTCGTCCTAGATTCTTGCGGTCAGGGGCTACGCCGCTGCTTTGGGCTTCCTCCCTGACGACATCTCCGCAGACGAAGACCTGAAACCCCTCGCTTTCTGCGATTGCCGAGACGCTTCCCTTTCCTGCGCCCGGCATACCGGCAACCGCGACTGCTAATCGCATCTTCCCTCACATGCAAAACCAGGCATAGCTGCGACGGACACGATCTTGAGAAAGCTTGGTTTCTACTAGACTATATAAGATTACTCATTTCAAAATAGCCAGTGTTTTACTTGACAATATCAACTGTTCTGTAAGACATTTTGCGCTTGTCCTTAACGCGCGTCAACTCTCATAAGGCCCTCATGACTACAGGTTCTCAGATGGTAGCCCTAGGTGGAAGACTTTTATCGCGTTCTCCGTGGTCATCCTGTCGACTTGCTGAGGGTCTACTCTCTTGATCTCAGCGATCTTGTCGACGACGAATCTCACCGCTGTGGGATCGTTTCGTCTGCTGGCGAGGCCTTCGGGAGCAAGCCATGGCGCATCTGTCTCGAGCAGGAGCTGCTGTAAAGGGGTGTCTCGAACAACTTTGCGATGCTTCTTACTCTTCAGTACGATCGTATTCATCGAGATGAACCAGCTGTTATCGACGACCCTTTCGGTCAGCTGATTAGCCCCAAACATGTGGAGCACGACCGATTTAGCGTTCTGAGCCTCTAGGGTCTTCACCGTGTCTTCGTAGGCGTCGCGTGAATGGATGACCAAGGGCAAATTCAACCCCTTGGCCAAGGCGATCATCCCAATGAACAGTTCTTTCTGCTTGTCGCGCCAGTTCTCCTCTTTGACCCAGTAGTAGTCTAAGCCGGTTTCCCCTATGCCGACGATTCTTTCCTTGTTCTCCTTGATTCTTTCGAGAAACGCGTCGACTTCCTTCGCGGTGATCTCCTTGATATGCTCTGGGTGGATGCCGAGGGTCGCAAAGACAAAGCCATCATACTTTCCGACTATCCTGAGTGTTAGGTCCAGGTCCTTGGGGTGGGCGCAGGAGGTTATGACCGCGCGTAACTGCTTCCTGCAGTTCTCAACGACCGCGTCACGATCTTTCTCGTAGTCAGGCTGTTCAAGGTGGCAGTGAACGTCTATCAAGTTCGCGTCCAGCCCCTGTGAGCTTCTTGTGACGGTGGCATTGCATGGCCCTTTCGGTCGATATAAGATGTATGTTTGGCTTTGAGAGGTGTTCGCAGGCCGTATCCTTTGACCCTGTCCATTCGAATCAAGCTTCCTTGAGCTCGCCATCTAGGCCGGCGTCGGCACACTAATTATATAGGATCGCCCCGTAATCTACCTGACGACTCTCAGGGTGTGACAAGAGTGGTGAGAGGCTTCATCGCGGTCGACATCGATGACGACGCCGTCCTCAACCGAGTACTTGAGACTCAAAGGACCGTGGTAGATTGCGGAGCCGACCTTAAGGCGGTCGAAAGGGAGAACATTCACTTAACCCTGAGGTTCTTGGGCGAAGTTGGCGAAAGCCAGATACCTGAGATCATCGATGCTCTCAAGGAGATTCAGTTTCGCCCCATCGAGCTCGCTCTCAAGGGGGTTGGCGTCTTTCCCAACACCCGCTTCATCAGGGTTATCTGGATAGGAATAGTCAAAGGGGGGCGCGAACTCTCCGGGGTCGCGTCAACCCTCAACGCGCGGCTGATGACGCTGAGATTTCCCCCTGACAACAAGGGGTTCAGCCCCCACCTGACGATAGCCCGCGTACGATCCCGGAGAAGCATGGAGAATGTCGTGGCGTGCCTCAGAGAGCTTCAGGACAGAGACTTCGGCCAGTTCACCGTAGACTCGGTACGGCTGAAGAAGAGTACTCTGACACCCTCAGGCCCGATCTACGACACTCTCTTCGAGCAGAAGGCGCAAGCATGAGCAAGGCTGATCACCCTTGACACGGTTTGAAACGGTGACTAAGAGCGTTCTAAGACAGATTACTCCAGACGCGAAGGAGCGGGCGCAGGTCGACCGCCTCGCCGCGTTTCTGATAGACCGAATCTGCGCGGCGGCGCAGAGAGGTTTCGAGGACGTCGAGGTAAGGCTGGACGGCTCAGTCGCGAAAGACACGTGGCTCAGTGGCGAGGCCGACATCGACATTTTCCTCCGCGTCCCTCCCGATAAGCCCCGCTCATTCCTCGAGAGCGAGTGCCTCCAAGTCGCCCGGAGGGCCTTGAAAGGGTACAGGGTAATCGAGCGATTCGCAGAGCACCCCTACGTCGAAAGCTCGGTCAACGGTCTCCGCGTCAACATCGTCCCCTGCTACCGGGTGGAGAAAGGGCAGTGGCTCAGCGCCACCGACAGAACCCCCTACCACACCGAGTACATGAAGCTCCACCTCTCCGACGCGCTCCGCAACGAAGTACGCCTCCTGAAAAAGATCCTCAAAGTCGCAGAGCTCTACGGCGCCGAGGTGAAGGTCAAAGGCTTCAGCGGATTCCTCTGCGAGGTGCTCACCCTCTTCTACGGATCCTTCTTCAATGTGCTGGAGGCGGCATCCAACTGGCAGGCGCACCACGTCATCGACGTCGAGGCTTGGTATAAAGACCGGAAAGGCGACATCCCCACGCTCTTCAACGATCCTCTTATCGTCGTCGACCCCGTCGACAAGGTGAGAAACGTCGCTTCGGCGGTGTCACCCCAGTCGCTGTGGGAGTTCGTCTCCCTCTCGCGGGAATTCCTCGGAAAGCCTCACAGACGTTTCTTCACTCCCCCCGGAGATTCGTGCAGACTGGCGGCGACGAGAAGGCGGATGGCACGCACGCAGTCCGATCTTCTGATCCTCCACATCGGCAAGGTCGACGCTGTGATCGATGTGATATGGAGTCAACTGTACAAGACGGAGCGCGTGCTCAAAGACCTTCTCCGGAAACAAGGCTTCAACGTCCTTCGCTCGAAGGCGTGGAGCGACGAGGTGGGAGACTGCGCCCTAATCTTTGAGCTGGAGGACCTTCAGATGAAAGACCTCCTCCTCCACGCGGGGCCACCCGTCTCGATGAAGACCAGCTCAGAGAGGTTCCTCACCAAACATGTGGACGCTCCCGACACCCTTGCAGGGCCTTGGGTGGAGGGCAACCGCTGGATGACGAAGAAGAAACGAAAGTACACCGATGCGGTTCAGCTGTTGAAAGACGCGCTCTCAGGCGGGGGGTCGAAGATCGGCGTTCCCCACAGGATCTCCACCAGACTTGGCAGAAGGTACAGGATCCTGGTCAACGACCAGGCCCTAGACCTCTGCAGATCTAGCAGCAGCTTTCACACAGCCCTCGTCCGGCTTCTTGAGGGACGGCCGGTGTGGCTTGCAGGAAAAGACTGAGGTTACGCTGGACGAGCTGCGAAGAGAGCCCTACTCGCTCCTCGTATGCTATCCGAGGCCCCACACCAATGAGGTAGAGAGGAGGCTGGCTGAGCTCTGCTCCCTCCATGTCGATCAGATCCAACTTGTAGGCACAAAGAGGGTCCAGAACCTGAACGTGCTGGGGAAAGGTTGCGTCGGCATCGTCGTCAAAGCCTACCGCGGCGACACCCCAGTCGCCCTCAAGATCAGAAGAGTCGACGCCGACCGGCAGACCATGGCGCACGAGGCGCAGATGCTTCAGGTCGCAAACCGAATCGACGTGGGTCCTGCACTCTACACCCACTCCGCCAACTTCCTCCTGATGGAGTATGTTGACGGCGTCCTCATCTCAGAATGGCTCAAGGACCTGAGGCCAGAGGATCGTGAGGAGAACGCGCGGGTGATACGGCGCCTTCTCACCCAATGCCACGCCCTTGACGGCAACGGAGTGGACCACGGCGAGCTCACCAACGCCTCCAAACACGTAATGATTAGACCCGGCGCGACGGCAACGATCTTGGACTTCGAGTCCGCGAGCACCGCTCGGAAGCCCGCCAACATCACCGGCATATGCCAATACCTTTTTTTGGGGAGAAGGCACGATACCCTTGAGGTTCTTTGCAGATTCGACGCAGACGACCTGATCAAGGCTCTGAGAGACTACAAGAAGAGCGTGACGAGAGAGAGCTTCGCCTCTTTGTTAAGAGTCCTCTGCCTTGTAGACATGCGCTGAGGGAGCTGCCCAATTCCGGACGCACCAAGCGTTGGGCTCTCAACGCGAGAAGAAGATGCGGTTGTACGGATCTCTCGCCTTCGGCGGGAATCTCACTCGCCGTTCTCGGACGGAGACGATTCTCTCTCTTTCTGGGGTGAACTTTCCTGCGACCTTGTGGGTGAGGCCACGAGCTGTGAGCGCATCCACCACCTCGTCCCTGTGGGCGGGCGCTACCGCGGCGATGAGGCCTCCGGTTGACGACGCCGAGAGGAGCTCCGTCATGCTGAGTTTGAAGCTCTCTCCAAGCTTCTTCATCTCTTCCCCTATGGGCAGCTCCTCGAACTTCACCTCGAACCCGAGATGTGACGTATCCGCCATCTCGTTCAGCGCTGCGACGAGGCCGCCCTCGGTTGTGTCGTGCATCGCGTGAACGCCACTCACTCCCGCCAGCAACAACGCCTCGTCCACACACGTCTGAGAGTTGATCATAGAGCTGAGCTGTTTTGCGGTTCCCGACCCGAACAGCCTCACCGCCTCTTGCTTGTGAGTCAGGGAGAAGTTGGTCAGGGTTTCAAGCCCGAGCGGTTTTGTCACTACGATGAGGTCGCCTGGCTTCGAATTCGCGGGCGTGATGAGCTTGTCTTTCTGGACGAACCCTTGGACTGTGCATACACCGACGATCTGTGAGAGAGAAGGGTAGTTTCCGGTGTGACCGGTCACGATGTCCATCCCGAGCTGTCTGGCTGCCGCGCAGGCTTGACCCATGATACGTTTGTGAGCCCTGTAGCTGGTTCCGACAGGGCCGAGGAGGTTTATCGACGCAAGCTCGGGCCGCGCACCGAAGAGCGCAACGTCTGAGGCGGCGTAGTGGATGAGGAGCCAGCCGAACCAGTTGGTGGGCACGCCGGTGCAGGGGTCTGTCGATACGATCATGTACCGGTCACCGTCTACCTCGTAGACGCCTGAGTCGATGCCTGGCATCGGTGGAAGGATGAGGCGGCTGGAGGGGGTGAGGCACCGGATAATCTCGGAGAGTTCTTTGGAGGCGAATTTTCCCATGATTTCAACCAGATGCGGCGGTTGTTTCCTTAGGCTTCCAGTTCGATCCCTGCCGGCGTGATCCTGAAGGGTATCCACTCCAGCGGGTGGGCTGTCCCCTCCATCTTGACGATGCGCATCTCCCGCCTGAAGGTTCGTCTGTTGACTCTGAAGAGGATGATGTTGTTCGCGGTGTTGAGGTCGAGGTCAACCGCCTGCTGCACGGCGGGGTCTCTGTTCACGCCTTGGGTCATGACGTCCACGTTCGCGATGTTGTCGTGGAAGGACCAGTTGATCGTCCAGTGCTCCACCGGCAGCATGTACTTGAGTTCGTAGAGGCCGAACAGCTGGTCGCTGAAGTCGCCGGCGGCGAACCTGGTCACGTGGCTGTCCGAGATCAGCCTGTCAAGCCGTTTCATCTCCTCGAAGTCCTCGAGGCTGAAGTAGGTGACCAGCGGGTCCTTGGGGTAGGGGTCGAAGTGGGGGAAGGCTTGGATCGAGATGAACTTCTTCGCTTTCTCGTAGGGTTCGATATCCCAGCCGAAGGTTTTGAAGTACCACCGCAGGCGGGGGAAGGGTTTGTCCATGACGTCGAAGGAGACCGCCTCGCCGTTCTTCAGCCCTTCCCACAGAAACTGCATGGCGAAGACCGTTTTCCCGGTTCCCGGGAGCCCGTAGAGGATGGCTCGGGAGCCTGATTCGATCCCTCCCGTGAGGGCGTCGAACCCCTTGATCCCCGTCTTGAGTCTCGCCAAGTTTCCTTCTTCCTATCATCGATAGATCTCTATCAGTCCACGCTTGGCTATTATGTAGATTATGACGGCGCTGACGACGAATTCGACGAGCATGTAGCTGCCATTGTAGATCGCCGAGTACACGACAGGGTTCATCCCTGCAGGGGCGAAGGAGGCGAAGAATATGATGCCTGAGGCAAAGTGGGCGAGAAACCTCCCGACGGTGCCGACGCCGACCCCCGCCAACGGGACTTTCCTGAAAACGCCTGCAAGGCCCAACGCGCCGAACGCGGCCGGATAGTCTAGAAGAACTTGAACGGGATGGAACACATAAGGCTCTGTCACCAGGACCACTAGGCCGAATACTACCCCTGCCATAACTCCGATGCGTGTTCCCCTTCGAAGAGCAAGCCAGAGAATGGGAATCATACTTGCTGCCGTAATGCTTCCACCTTGCGGCAACGCAAACACCTTGATAAGGTTAAGGACCGCCGACAAGGCGATGCAGATTATGCTCTCAGCCAAGATCTTGGTTTGTACAGTCACTTTGTCAACCTCCACTATGGTGTGGGGTCTGAGAACAAGCCGAGATCCCTTCGCCAGCATTACCTGGATCAGGTTCAAAGGGTCGATAGCTTTACGCTATCCTCTCAGCCAGGTTAACCCAGCTCCCCTGCGTAAAGTTGCCCTACCGACTATTTATCTTTAACTCGGATGAATAGTTTGTTTCCCAACCCCGGTGACGACTTACTAGAAGAATCCACGCAAGTCTTTCTGCCCTTCACTGACAGAACGGCTGTTGAGCGCCGCCTTCGCCCGTTTCTGCTCCGGGGTCATGACGCCCAGCATCTCAAGGATCTGGAGGCAATTCTCAACCGCATATCCGTGAAAATGGTTGTTGAAGTAGCCATAGAGCTTCTTGGTCTTTTTGGCCACCTCTTCCACCTTTAAGGTCCATGGCGTAAGCTCCTCAGCACTGTACCGGTAGTCGAACCAGACCTTCTTCCCGTGCCCATGCCAGCGAATGTAGGAGAAGTCGGCTGTCGTCGCGGTGTCGGGGGGCAGAAGGGGTTCATCTACGATCGTGTACGCCACGTTGTAGCGGGAGAGGAGGGTGGACGTCTCGTCCTGCATCCAGCTGGGATGGCGGAACTCAATCGCGTACTCGAATCCTGCAGGCAGGATCTGGAAGAACGCCTCAAGACGCTCTGGGTCGTAGCTGAATCGAGGCGGACACTGTATGAGGAGGGCGCCTAGTTTCCCGCTGGAGCTCAGAGGCTCAAGGAGATCGCAGAACCTCCGGAGATCATTCTCAACGCCCTTCTGGAGATCCAACATCTTCTCGTGCGTTATGACCTGAGGGAGCTTCGCTGAGAAAATGAAGCTTGGCGGGGTGTGCCGCGTCCAGCCGTACGCGGTCCCCTTGGTCGGGTACGCGTAGAACGTGGAGTCGATCTCGACGGTGGGGAAGATCCGGCTGTAGTAGGTGAGCTTCCGCTGCTTCCTATCCGTGTAGAGCGATCCGACCCACTCATCGTACGACCAGCCGGAGGTTCCCAGAAGGATCCTGCCCAAACTCTCCACATCTAATAGGGAATGCGTTTTTGCCTATAAACAAGCGGACGCCCACAGGATCCCGACTGCTGCGCTGCAATCGCATGCGCTATGGCTGGCCGAAAAAGGTTAATACTCTTTGAGCCAATTCGAATAGTCGTCCCAGCAGGTGGTTCGAGGATGAGGCCGCTCAGCATCTATGATTTCAACTTAGTCCTCCAGCTCGTGGTCTTCGGGCTTTTCCTAGCGGGAAACTCGCAAGTAAAAAGGAAGAAGAAAAACGTCAGGAAACACCGTCTCCTCATGGGAGCCGCGGTAATCCTTAACGCGTTCTCCATCATCCTTATCATGGGACCGTCCTTCCTGAACTACTTAGGCTTTCTCGTGGAACGATCCAGCGAATTCGGCCCCGCGGTAACTTGGCTCCATGCGGGAATCGGAGGTCCCGCGGAGGTGTTAGGCGCCTCCTTCCTTTTCAAGCACCCAAGAAAGACGCTGCAAATGATGAGGCTTACGGCGCTGTTGTGGGCTGCCGCCCTTATCCTTGGCATCGTCTTCTACGTGTACTATTACATACTCTGATAACGTCTGCTGATCTAGATGCGTGATTTCCTGTTTGCTTGTGCGTCTTGAGGATGGACGGTCTCTCCCCCAAGTTTTGTGACCCCGGCTTCCAGCTCGCTTTGGACTCCTCTGATCTTCTCTTCTAAGAACTCCTTTCCCTTACCGTAACACTGTACATCGTGGGATGTCGTCAGGTGGAACTCGACGTGGACGCCTGGCTGATCACGTCTGGGGTGAGACTTGATGTAGATGTACGGGGCGTATCGTGCTCTTACCTCGTCGATGAGAGGCACGAGCGTGCTCTCTCCAATTCCCTTCACGAGAAAACTAGATTCCAAGAACACATATTCCCCGATCTCCTGTACTATCTCTGTCTTCACGCTGCCTTCGAATATCGCCTCCAGTTCTTGTGGAACCCCTGGCAAACAGATGATTTTTGTCTTTCCCTGCTCCAGAAGAACACCGGGCGCTGTTCCCACGGGGTTGTACAGCGGCTTTGAGGCTAAGGGGAGCTGCGCCATCTTCACCCTTGACGGCGTCATCTCCGTATTAGTGATGCGTCCTCTCTTCTGAAGTTCCTCGTACTTCTCTGTGACCCATGCAAGCGCGGTCTCGTTGATTACCAGAGGCTTGTCGACAGCTCCTGACAGCCCCTCTAAAGTGATGTCATCGTAGGTGGGGCCGAGCCCCCCTGAGATTATGAGAAAGCGAGGCGCGCGACTCAAGATCTCCTTCACTGCGTTTGAGATCTCGTCGAGTTCATCCCTCACAACCGTCATCCGGTAGCATATCCCTCCCAGCGAGGTTATGACGCGCGTCAGCCACTGACTGTTCGTGTTCAGCGTCTTTCCGATTAACAGCTCATTTCCAATAAAGAGGAGTTCGAATCTAGCCTTCTCGTTAGTCGGCATTTGTCCTTCAACCTGCCAGTTGTGATCACACGATATGATACAGTTTCAAGGAGGATGGGATCTGGAGTGTCCTATGGCGCATAAAAAGCTTCGGTTCTGGCGTAGGCTGTTCCCCGAACATGCATCTAAGGGGTGCACGAAGGCCGGGGTTCTGAAGTCAATGCGAACGTCTGAGGGCGAGACCGATCGCAGCCAGCGACAAGTGGACGAGTGCTCCATCAAGGGCCAAGAGAATCGCCATATACTTGGTCGTTTGAAGGCTCTCCATTGCAAGCGTAACCCTTGTGACGATCGTCTTCACGATCGCCGTGTACATCTTGAACGTCTTCACCAAGAAGTCGATGGTTCGCGTCCCTGCGTGAAGTATGCTCTTGAGCGAGGTCATCTCTGAAACAAGACGTTGAAAGTCAAGATCTCTCATCGTCTGCGAGAGATCTTTGAGACCTTTTCCTGTCTCCTCAAGAGTTCTGACAAAATCCTCTGATATTAGTCGGAGAGCCCAGATCCCTGAGGCGCGCGTGAACACGTCCGACATCTTATCCACGCTAGCAGCCGCGGTCGCAAGCGATAGGGATGATTCACTTAGCGTGGCTGTCAGGGTATCAAAACTTTCCGCAGAGCCGCGTACCGATTCTCGAAGGCTTTCTAGCTGGGCGAGGGCATCGTCGAATGTTCGCTCAACCTCCCGTAGCTCAGGGAGAGCGGACCCTAACGTCGACTCGACGCCGCCTATGGCGTTGTTGAAGAACACTCCGGCCATGGGCCAAAGCAACGTCCCACCTATCCCAAACACGACCAGAAACAATGGCATATGCCGTGTTGGGTCGAATACTTTCCAATCTATCTTCAAAACTGGGGCACCGAGCACTGTAAGTACCATTTCTCTCAGTTGAATCTTTCCTTTCGAATGTTCAACGTCACAGAATAGGTTGAGTGGAATTGCCATAGAAAACTCCCAAACAGCTTATATATCGACTACGTCTACGCGTAAGGTAATTCCATCATCCGCCAGTTAAACAAGCATTCTGGAGGTTGGAAGAATGGTTAAGGAGGAACCGATCTGGAAACGGGCACTGTTGGATCTGAGCGCCGCCTTTTTCTTAATCGGAGGTGTCGTCAGCCTTATCAGCGTCCTCATGATGATCCCAATCTCGACCGTCTATCCGTTCAGGCTGAAGCCCTCGATCAGTTTTATTCTCGTGGTCGCGGTGGTTGTGGGTTTGATCTGCGCCATTGAAGCTTTCGAATGCTACAGGTTCGCGTCCAGACGAATGTTGTCGAAATCAGGCATACGAGGGATCGTCATCGGCGCAATCCTTCTCAGCATAGGGCTGCTGGAAGGTCCGGATCTCAGGACTCAGATGCTCATCGCCAGCGCCATCCTGGTACTGATCGGCGGAGTGATCAGCTACATCTACCGAGAATAGGCGCCGGCCCAACCCTCCCCCTTTCTTGGCTTGGAAGAAATCCCACCGGTCCATGCTCTTGACCGGTTGTGCGCATGAGCCTAGCGCGCTCACTGAGCTTTCTCAGTTCTGCGGGAGTCTTGGCAGCTTATCGGCGTCACTTGTTAATGCCTTGTTTCGGTTGCTAGATGAAATGAGGGAGGGCCCACCGGGGCCTGCTAGAGGGATGGGGAGAACGTCTGAAGAAAAAGTTTCTGGGCGCCGATGGGCTTCTTCTCCTTCACCGCGTCTATTCTATAACGTCGTTATATATTAACTTAACTGCGTTAAAAAGTGGTGCAAAAAGGGTTGTCCTCATCACTCAAGACGACAGTCCTCCGAAGCGTTGAATCTAGCCGCTCTTTGGGGTTCTTCTCAAGTACCAACCGAAGAATATGACAAACAGGATTTCGTAGATCACTTGAATCACGGCGGGAAGGCTTGCTGCGGCGCTGACGAGCACGAGGGCAAACGTCGCTGCCATCGACTCGTTCTTGTAGCTTGAGAAGAATGCGTAGGTGATAGCACGTTCTCTCGGCGCGCCAAACCGCATGGAAACGGCAAAAACGAGGATACTGATGGCAAATGTTTTCAAAAAAAGTGTGATCGTCACTGGGAGAAGGGCCATGAAATCTGTGAGCAGTACACGCTGATTGAGACCAATGAAGGTGTAGGTGTTAAGGGCGAAGCAGAGGTTAAGGATGGGTCTGGTGGGCGAGAAAAAGGAATCTGGTAGTCTCCTTAGGAGAATTGAGATCACAAGCGGGGCTATGATCAAGAGAACGGAGAGCTTCAAGATCTCTATGACGTTGACTTGAAAGCCGATGAGGAGAAGGGTGATCGCGGGCGTCAGGCCAAGAGCAAGCAGATAAGAAAGAACCTCGCCGCCGAGGGCGGTCTTCACGTCACCACGAAACAGAAAAGTGAAAGGGATCACCATGATTGCCGGGGGCATCGCGGCCATGATGATGAAGCCGGCAAAGAAATCGAAGTTTGGGACGAAAAGGAATGCGAGTCCTACCATGAGCCCAGTTTGGAAGCCGTAGTTTACTAGGAAGGCCTTCAGCGAACCTGACAGACTCTGAGTAATCTCCTCTTTGGAGAACGTGATCTGTCTAAGGGAGAGGCACATCGCAACTACCATGGAAAGAACAACTAGAGACCTCGTGTGACTTGACAGCTGTGGGAGCAGAAACCCCAGAAGGATTGCGAGAGAGAACATCAGTCCTGTATTGTCTAAGGGGTTCATCTTCGCACCCAGGCTTGCCGACGGCTGATAGGGCTTACCTTTCTCTTGCGCGGATTCGGTGACGCGACTAGGTTACTCTGGTGAGGAGTTCTTCGTTGTAGTCGGTTATGACTCTGAAAAAACCCCTGAGCATTTCGTCAACTTTCGCGTCTCCGGTGTCGACTCTGAGCTGTGATAACTCTCTCATCTTGTCCTTGGTGGCGACTACGATGACGCTCTCTTTTCCCACCGATTCTATGATTCGCGGGGTGAACTGCTGGTTCCCTCTGCCGAAGATGAAACCCTGGCCCCCGATAGGGGAGATCACGAGTTTGGCTTTGTGGTAGCTTCCTAGAATATCCAGGATCCCTTTTTCATTCAGATCTGCTCCGATGCGTTTTCTGTTGTAGACTGCGTCGACACCAAGTAGGCTTTTCTCTACCTTGAACGCGTCCGCGATCGCTTTGGTGGTTGTTCCTGGGCCCAGCAGGTACACCGTGCCGTCCTCGGCATTTTCCGCGATGTAACGGGCAATCGCCTTTCTATTCTCTTCGCTCCCTTCGCTGTAGTATGCTGGTTCTTTTCCCGACTGTATGAGGTCTCTAACCTTCAGGACCTTAAGGTAACCGTATAATTTGATGTCGAGATTTCCTTCTCTGAAAGCATCCTCATCAATATCAAAGACTTCTCCATCCTCGATTGTGGTCTCACCGTTAATGAACGCGTCGACGATCTCTGCAGCTGCCGTGGGGGTCACCGCGAACACCGAACTGTACATTTTGACTCCTGAGGGGACGCCAAGGACCGGTTTCCGCAGGTCCACGGCATCATAGATGTCTCGTGCGGTTCCGTCTCCTCCAACAAACACGATCAGATCGACGTCCGCCCCCACCATCTCTTTCGTAACGTTCATCGTGTCCTCGGCAGTGGAGATTTGTTCCACACCCGTCGTGACCACTGAGTAATCTATGCCGACACTTTTGACGAGAGCTTCTCCCATCTCTCTGGGAGCGGCTAGAATCTTGAGCAGTGTCTTGCTTCTGATGTTGGTGAGAAATTGGCGAGTCCTGAGGGGGGCTATCGGAGTTGCGCCCAGCTCCCTCGCTTTGACGTACATCCCGCCGTCAGTGCCCTTGAGCCCTACAGTTCCCCCCATCCCGGCAATGGGGTTGACTACCAGGCCAATCCTCTTCATGCGGCTCTACCCATCAAGACTGAAAACGGTGTCTCGTCCACCCTTGTCCGCGTTCAGTGTTCTGTGTGTTGCTCTGTTTTACCGGGAGGAAAGGAGGGCGCTTCAGGCGCCAGACCTATCAACTTGACTATTAGGCGACTAGGTCGGGGTAGAGGGGGAACTTCTGACACAGTTGGAGGACCTGTTCTCGCACCCTCTTTGTCCGTTCGTTGTTCTGGATCTCCTGCTTGAACTTCTCGATGTACGGAAGCCTTTCAGCTGGGGTCTCGGGCAGCTGGTATCCCATAACCTCTTTGGTGACTTGCGCGATCCACTGGGCGATGAGTTCCATCTCGCTTTCTTTCATGTGGCGACTGGTGAGTGTCGGAGTTCCCAAGCGGATGCCACTGGGGTAGAAGGGTGAGGAGGGCTCGGCGGGGATCGTGTTCTTGTTCACGGTGATGCCGGCGAGGTCCAACGCCTCTTGGGCGAACACGCCTTTCCCCTTTCCGAACGGTGTTAAGTCGACGAGGATCATATGGTTGTCCGTGCCGCCCGTTACGACTTTCAGGTCGTTGTCCATCAAGCCCTTTGCGAGCGCCTTGGAGTTCTTCACGATCTGCTGACAGTACGTCTTAAACTCCGGCTTTAAGGCTTCGCCGAGTGCGACGGCGATGGCGGCGGTGGTATGGTCGTGCGGACCACCTTGGAGGCCCGGAAATATCGCCCGATCGATCTTCTCAGCCAGCTGCGGGTCCTTCTTGAGGCCTTTCTCTGTGACCATGATCATGCCGCCACGGGGGCCGCGTAGCGTCTTGTGTGTCGTGGTGGTGATGATGTGAGCGTAGGGGGTGGGGCTTTTGTGTACACCTGCAATCACGAGACCAGCGATGTGGGCAATGTCGGCGGCGAGGTAAGCGCTGACGTCGTCGGCGATCCTTGCGAGCTCTTCGAAGGGGAACTCTCTGACGTAGGCGGTGGACCCGACCCAGATGAGGCTGGGCTTGTGCTCTTTGGCGAGTCTCTCCACCTCATCGAGGTCTAGGTAGCCGTCGGGCCGTACGTGGTAGGGAACGCTCTTATAGAACTGTCCTGTGACGCTGACCTTCCAGCCGTGCGTGAGATGCCCGCCGTCG
>CAYSNV010000002.1:0-21093 GCA_964432545.1 uncultured Candidatus Bathyarchaeia archaeon
GGCTTAGTCTCATCCCGATAGCAGTTGGGTCCGCCAGGATCAAGCGGAGTTGGAAACGATATAGGATTTACGGCCAATCAAATGGTTAGGTTGGAGATTGGCAGGATACTGCAAGCCTATCTAGGACCTGAGCGTTCAGGGGGCGATGATATCCCCGTTTGTTCAGGTCTTCACGAGTTTACCCGCAATTGGAGGTCAACTTTTCATCCACGGGTGTTGCGCCCTAAGTCGTCGAGTTGACGCCGCCGCCGGGAAATTGCGGGCATGAAACTACTGGAGCTACGTGCTCCACTAAACTCATTGTCAAGGAACTGCATATAAAGGTTTCTAGTTTCCACGCCTAGAGTTCTCTCTTTGGCACGCGCTCTAGTGAATCTGAGGAGAGAACCAGTCTGACTCCTTACAGGATCCGACGATTCTGAGGCCAGAAGACAAAGGAAGAAGTCAGATGGGCACGGGAGCCGCACGAACCGGGAGGACCCTCAACATACGTTTATAAGAGGGTGGGAAGAGGGTTGAAACCACAGATCAGGCATCCACGCCGAATCAAGGTGCCAAGATTCTACTGAACACGTATCTTCTGTGATGGGAGTCTTGACGATTCGCGATCGGTACGGCAGGGAAGTGAACAACATCAGGGTCTCCGTGACCCAGAGATGTAATCTCAACTGCTTCTACTGCCACCGCGAGGGCGAGTGCGCGTCCACAGGTGTCGAGATGACTCCAGCAGAGATCGGCAGAGTTATCTCCGCGGTCGCTCGGCTGGGAATTAGGAAGGTGAAGATAACCGGCGGAGAACCTCTCATACGGGAAGACATTACCGACATCATCAGAGAGACTAAGAAGATCGCCGGGATCGAAGAGGTGTCGATGACAACCAACGGCGTCCTCCTTGGACCGCTGGCGAAGAATCTCAAGATGGCGGGATTGAACAGGGTGAATGTGAGCCTTGATTCAATTTGCGATTCAACGTTTGAGGCGATAACTGGCTCAGACTCTCTGCGAGAGGTACTTAGAGGAGTTGACCAAGCGTTAAGAGCAGAGCTGACCCCTGTTAAGATCAACATGGTCCTTCTGAAAGGTGTAAATGATACCCAGGTCTGGCCGCTCGTCGATTTCACACGGAGAAAGAAGATCATACTACAGTTGATAGAGTTCGAATCCCCCCGTGAGAATGAGATGTACAGAAAGTACCACCTTGATCTCTCCTGCGTCGAGCAGAGAATAAGAGAGCAGTCGAGAGAAGTCCTTACTAGGAGTATGCACCATCGCCAGAGGTTTATGCTTGAAGGCGGCGGAGAAGTGGAGATTGTGAAGCCGATGCACAACACAGAGTTCTGCAGCTACTGCAACCGCATCAGGGTAACCTCTGATGGCAGGTTTAGACCTTGCCTCTTGGACTCAGAGTACTTGGTGGATTTCCTCACCCCCATGCGGAGGGGGGCTTCTGACGGAGAACTCGAGAGACTCTTCCTCCAGGCTGTACGCCTGCGGCGGCCCTTTTTCACGGAGCGCTGCATCCCCCGCAGCAAGACTCGTCTTTGAAGGGGCGACGGCGCTGGTGGTGCAGCGTTTTTCTAGACAGCATCGTTGAGTTTCTTGCCCTTGTGCGCAGTCATCCACCCTTTAAGCGAAATGGCAAATCTCTTCTCAACCTCAGGGCGATGAAGACTGTTGTAGGTGCAGAAGCTGATGATACGCCCGTCGGGTGTCGCGTAGTGGATAGCGCAGCGCCGGGTTCTCTCAAGATCCATGTTCGAGGCGTCCATGAAATGCATGACGCTGATCATGAGGGTTGAACGCATAAGATCCCCGAGGGCCTCATAGCTTCCTTTTGTGATGACCCCTTGGATCAAAGCTCGTATTGTCTTGGACTTGATGATCGGCAGCAATCTGAGAAGAGTGAGCTTCGCCTTCGTCTTACTTCCTTTTCGCGCTTGGTAGTACACATCCCAGAAGATTTCGGCGAATCTGTCAACATCGACGACACGTGTGATCGGCACAATGTCCCCCTTGTCTCCGATCATGACGAAGGTAGCCGCCCCGCAGTGAGGGTTCATGGTGAACTCGGGGTACATACGCCCTTTGAGCTCCTCCATCGCCTTAGAGATCGGCACGGGCCAGTTTACTGGTCTGAAATCCTCACGTCGTATCACTCCACCCGTCTGATCCTCGATGAGTTTCAGGGTGTCCGGGATGGTAATTCTCATCCTCTTGTGCTTGGTCTTGGAGGCTCGCCCCGCAAACGAAATAGGTTGAATGTTGATGCAGCGGATCACATCGATGTTTTTGACAGCGTAGTCGATGATCTCGCCGAGATACTTGTCATTCACGTCTTTCGCTAGGGTGACGACAAGTACGACAGAGTGGAGACCGATCTTACGGGCGTTTTCGATGACTCTCTCTTTGACCTCTCTTAGATTGGGATCGGCCCGCAGCGCCTTGAAGATTTCTGGGCGCAAACCGTCAAACTGGAGATAGAGAGTATCCATGCCCGCCTCTCTAACCTTTTTGAAATAGTCAAGATCCTCCGCTAGTCGGAGACCGTTACTGTTTACTTCGATGTGAGTGAACCCCAGCTTCTTGGCCTCTCGGATGATGTCGGGAAGATCGTTGCGCAGCGTGGGCTCTCCCCCGCTGAACTGGATTGAATTCGAGGGCCACGGATTGTTCGCCCTCAAGTTCTTCAGCATCTCCCTGATTTGCTCGAAGGATGGCTCGTACACGTATCCGATAGCTCCGGCGTAGGCGAAACAGATGGGGCACGACATGTTGCATCTGTTTGTAATGTCGATTATTGACAGTACCGTTGATGTCTGATGCTGGGGGCATGGCCCGCAGTCGTAGGGGCATCCTCGCGTTATCGCCGTCCGTGGGTTGTGTAACCCATCGCCGGCGTACTGGGCTTGATCATACTTCTGCCATACCCTGTAGAGGTCGGCGTCCCCCCAGTAGACGTCTTCAAAGCGGCCGTGCTCAGGACATGTCTTCTCCAAATATACAATGCCGTCTCTCTCGAAGATCCGCATTGGCAAGACCTTAAGGCACTGTGGACACACACTGCGGGTCCACTTATCGATGGTCATCTTCAGCTCCTTGCTGACGGTCATCTTCACCATCTTTCGGTCTTCTTTACGAAGACCCGTTTTTTAAAGATTGTCCACTCTTTCCGCGTATGAAATGTAGGTTTGACAGCGGATCGTATCAGATAGGACGAGCCGCAGCCGCCCTATCCTATGGTGTGCGCGCTAAAAGCTTTTTAGAGCCTGACGGAGAATGTATTTATTCATCCCCTTTGATGGAGTTAGGCCATTTTCAGGTGACTCGGAATGGAGTGTGACGTGCCAGTGATCGCTGTTGTGGGCCAAAAGAAGACGGGAAAGACATACCTAATTGAGAGGCTCATTAAAGATCTTACTGAGACTGGATACGGCGTGGCTTCGGCAAAGCACATCTCGGAAGAAGACTTCTCCATCGACAGGGAAGGGACGGATACGTGGCGTCACTTCAACGCAGGCGCAAGAGTAGTTGCCGCTGTCTCCAATGCCGAGACAGCAGTATTTCTCAAAGAAGGATTCGCGAGCTTCTCGCCCGACAAGTTACTGCATCACCTCGATAGAGTCGATATCTTGATTCTCGAGGGCTTTTCTAGGGGTGTTCTCGGCGATGGGAAAATCGCGAAGATAGTTCTCGTCCGAGATGCAGCGGACTACCGCCGCTACCTAGAACTGAGTAAGGGTGAGATCATAGGTTTTCACTCTCTAGCCCCCAGTCAGGAGCTCTCAGATATTTCAGTCGACTATTCGGCGCTGGTGGAAAAGGTACGCGAGTATGTAAGGAGAGGAAGAGTCTCGAGGATACTTGGGAAGTTGCCACATCTAGACTGTAAAGAGTGCGGATATGCCTCATGCGCGGAGATGGCGGAAGCGATCTGTATTGGAAAGGACGGCCTAGAGAGTTGTCCGGTCTTGAAGGTGGATGCGTCCCCAAGAACCAGCATAGTGGTAAATGGGGTCAAAGTACTAATGCGACCCTTCGTGTCTGAAATCATCCGCTCATCCGTCTTGGGCATGGTATCGAGTCTGAAAGGAGTCTCGATAAGAGGAAACGAGGAGCTGAAGATAGAGATCTCGGTGTAGATAGGGGGCGGGTAAGGTAGCAGCCGGCGGTCTATCTTGAGCGGGGTTTCAGCTTCGATTGAACTTTAAATACTCGATACTCCAATGTGGAAGGGGGAATCAGCCGTGGGTAAATGCAGCAAATGCGGCGCCCTAGTCGCGTATCCTTTCAGGTGCAACTACTGTGGCAAGCTGTTTTGCGAGGAGCATCGGCTCCCCGAAGGTCACGAGTGCCCCATGCTGAAGGCCACCAAACAAGCGATCGCAAAATAAGGGTTAGGCATGTTCCTCTTGAGAACGAATAGTCTAGGGGTTCACACCAGCCTCGTAACACAAAACCCTTCTAGTTGTGATTGACCGATGACGAACGCCCTAGCATTGCGATCGACTGGCTCTCGGTTTTCGTATCCGCTCCGGTGGGTTGTTGGAAAGGCTTTAGTCCGGTACGATGCAGATCAGATCTGGGCTGAGCGCGCTCTTCTCAAGTGTTGATACCCTACTCGTTGGCCCCAGGGACAGAGTTCTTACATAAGCTTTAAATTGCTTGACCGTCCCTATCCTATGTGGTAGCGTTGTGGGAAATCCGCTTTCGCCGTGCTCAACGACACGTCGTCCAAGCCGATTTCTGCAGCTAGCCCAAAGACGTGAACCGGAGGTGGAGAACAACAATGGAAGGTACAGTTAAGTTCTTTAATCGTGCCAGAGGCTACGGTTTCATCTCAACTCCTGAAGGAGGAAAAGACGCGTACGTTCATAGAGACGACATTGTCGACGGATCAGAACTCGGAGAAGGAGACAGAGTCTCTTTCGACATCGTACAGGAGACTAGAGGGCCGAGAGCCAAGAACGTGAAAAAGCTCTAGGCAGAATAGAGCTGAGAAGAGCCTTCGAGATAACGAAACGGGAGGTATAAAGTACATGACTGAAGACGTTAAGCCGGTATCTGTCAGAGACGAGAGACCGCGGTCCCAAATCCCCCGCGATTCGATCTTCGTCGGGAACAAACCGGTGATGGCCTATGTGACCGCCGTCATGATGCACTTCGCGGGCGACATGAAAGAACTGACGGTGAAAGCCAGAGGAAACGCAATAAGTCGTGCCGTGGACGTAGTGGAGGTCTGCAGACGACGATTCTTCGGCGACAAACTGTCGATCACTGGCATCACGATAGGGACCGAGGTCATGGGAGAGGGCGCTGACACGCGGAATGTCTCAACCATGGAGATAAGGGTCAAGAAAGCGGATTAGCCGCATTTCGGACCGCGCGCGCTTCCCCTACCATCTTTTTTGGAAGACCATCGAAGGCTACGGATCACGCGGTTCGAAGCATGAGTTCAGCTGTTATTAGAGCATCGAGATCAGCGTGGTGGTGCGCACCACGTCAGGAATTCTCCGTATCTGGGTTACCGCCTGGTCGAGGACTGAGAGATCGTTCAACTCGATTCTCACCACGACATCGTACTCGCCGTAGACCGGCTTGGCCTCCGTGACCCCTGGGAATCTCTTCGCCTTTTCCACGATGCGTCTTTCCCGCCCTACCTTGGCCTGCATGAGCACGTACACGACGAGTCGGTCTCCCTTCAACTCTTGTCACCTGAGTATTTTGAGTTTACGTGTGCTTTAAAATGTTAGTCTTGTCTATGCCAAGGGCGTCCAAACGAAGAAGCAGAGAATCAATATCGCCATGATGAGGACGTAGAGGATCCGGCGTGACCCGTTCAGCGGTGAAACATCGTCCAGCGGCTCTGCTCCTTGAAAGGCCCTCTTTGAGCCGAACATCATCAGCAGAAGAAAGAGAGCGAAGAACCAGTATCCGCTGGCGAATAGAAACCCCAGGCCTATCAATGAAGCTACTCTGTGGCCGCGGGGACCCCACATCGCACGGGAGATGTGTCCTCCGTCAAGCTGCCATACGGGGAGTATGTTTAGAAAAGTGACGAGGGCACCAACGAGCACGACGAACTGGAGCGGGCTGGGCATCAGAACTTGGTTGCTCGGCACGGGGTTCAAAAGGTCTTGCAGATAAAAGAGAAGTGGAGCATTTGGCCAGCTGACAAACTGGATGAAACCTTTTTCCTCCCACACCTTTGCTTGAGCGAACGAGGTAATCCGTATGTCGAGCCTGTAGAAACTGTCGATGAGCAGCACGATCATGGTTGCGATGAAGCCTGTGAGGGGCCCTCCCATGCCCGTGTCGAACAGCTCATCTCTGTTCTTTGGTGCGCTCTTCAGCGAGACGACGGCGCCGAAAGTTCCGAACGGGGGTGGACCAGGGATGAAGTAGGGAAGAGTAGAGTCCATGTCATGCTTCCGGCAGGCTATGAGATGTCCAAGTTCATGGAGACTGATGATTCCGAAAAGGCTGACCGTGAACAGAGTTGCCTGGAGATAGATGTTCTCATCCTTCATCAAGACTTGGCTGAGAATTGGAGTGCTCAAGAAGTTGAAGTATCCCGCGACGAAGATTGTGCAAAGGGCTGCGGCTAGCAGTACTATGTTGAGATAGGGTCGGGAGGGTTTTCTCACCTGCGGCTTTGCAAATATTCTTAGAGCGTACTGATCACCCTCTTTGCGAAGCGTCGGGAGAAGCTGACGGTTCTCCAATTCATTCGCAAAAGAGGTGAATTTGTTCTTGAAGTTCTCGGGAGAGATGGTGAAGGTGGGTACGCCGCGAGCATCGATGTAGGCGTCTTGTAAGATGAACCGCGAACCCACTACGTCCTTGATCTCGGAGAATGTGAAAGCGCGGATCGGCGTGTGCGGTGACGGTTCTTCTTGTCCAGGCAAGCCTCTAGTACCACGCACTGGTTCGGTGCGACGGGTGCTCCAATAAAGAAGACGCACTTATAAACCCTCGTTAACCCTTTGGCAAAAGCATAATAGCAGGATCCTTCAATTCAGGCCCGGGAGAAGATGGTCTTTCAACAGGCATACCAGATTCGAGGTCTTAGACCTGACGACCTCTCCGCAATCATCGAAATCAATCGTGTGTGTCTCCCCGAGAACTACACGCCCGCCTTTTTCATGGATGTTTACGGAAACTGCCCCCAAGCGTTTCTTGTGGCAGAGATTGGCGGGCAGATTGTCGGTTACTCGATGTGTCGCCTTGAATTCGGGTTTTCAGATTTTGACAGACTGAGGATGGTCAGGAGGGGCCACCTTGTCTCGCTCGCGGTTCTTGAACCACATCGGCGGCAGGGTGTGGCGAGCGCTCTTGTTGCGCACTCCTTGCATGCCCTGCATAGTCGAGGAGTGAAGGAGTGTTTCTTGGAAGTACGTCAGGCGAATCTCGCCGGAATAGGACTGTATAGGAAACTAGGATTTGAGGTGGTACGGGTGCTCCCCTGCTACTATCATGATAGCGCTGATGCGCTGCTGATGTGCCGGAGGCTGGCCTCTTAGAGCTCGCCTACCGTTTCAGACGAAGTCTCAGCCAGGCGAGACCTAGGATAGCCGTCGGCAGATAGATCATCAGTGCAGAAAACTCCCGCTGAAAGATTAGAAAGTGAAGAGATTCAAGCGTGAGGAGAATAAGCGAAACCGCTAACATGATGAAAAAAGAGATTTGGAGTTCGATGATATCCGAGTCCTTATCCATTAGGCTCATGTTCGCGTTTGACCTTTCTCGCACCCGCTAAAACGGACAGCGCGATGTTCTCGCTGCAGCCGTCGGGGAGGCTTCGGCGTATACTCATCGGGAGGACGTTTTCTTCGAGTTCCTTCATAGCGATCTCCATGGAAGATCTCGCCTCTGGAATGTCAAGAAGAGTAGGAGCCCCCATGGCGATTTGCAGAGATCGGGCTCCTACTACGCGTGCCCTCTCAAATCGGGTAAGCTTTCTAGGACCGATATGGACGGAGTGGACCTCTCTAATACTCGTTTGAGCTAGAGCCTTCTTCGGCACCCTCTTCTGGCCCCTTCGATGGTCCTGCCATACTGGATTTTGAGCTGGCGATAACATCGTCGATCTTGAGGATCATGGTGGCGGCTTCGCTTGCGGACTTTATCGCTTGGATCTTCACCGCGACAGGCTCGTACACGTTCAACTTCGAGAGGTCGGCGACTTTGCCACTGACCGTGTCGATCCCTGCCCACGTCTCTCCTTTGTCGTGGCGTGACCGCAACTCGGTGACCATGTCGATAGGGTCCAGGCCAGCGTTTTCGGCGAGTGCCAGCGGGATCGTTTCCAGAGCTTCGCCAAAGGCGCGGGCAGCAAGTTGCTCCTTGCCGACAAGCTTGTCAGAGTACTGTCGTATGCGTTTAGAAATCTCGGCTTCTGGTGAGCCACCGCCGGCGACGACTCTTGGGTCCCTGACGACATCTCTGACGACGCAGAGCGCGTCATGAATTGCACGCTCTACTTCGTCGACAATCCTCTCGGTACCTCCTCTCACCAGAATGGTGACTGCCTTCGGGTTCCTGCATCCTTCGACAAAGGTCATCTTGTCGTTGCCGACTTTGCGTTCCTCCACAAGGTCGGCCTGTCCCAGGTCACCGGACTTGAGGTCGTCGAGGTTGGTGATCATCTTGGCGCCCGTTGCCTTCGCCAGCTTCTCCATATCAGACTCCTTCACCCGCCGCACGGCGAGGATGCCTTTCTTGGCGAGGAAGTGCTGTGCCATGTCGTCTATTCCTTTCTGGCAGAGGACGATGTTCGCCCCTGCTTCGACGATCTTGTCGACCATGCCTTTAAGCATGTTCTCTTCTTCTTGAAGGAACGCGTTCATCTGATCGGGATTCTCGATGTTGATCTTGGCGTCCATCTCTGTCTTCTCTACCTCGAGGGGGCAGTTTAAGAGAGCGATCTTCGCCTTCTCAACGCGCTTGGGCATGCCGACATGGACGATCTCCTTGTCGAGGAGAACGCCGTTGATCAGTTTGGTGTCGGTGATGGACTCTCCCGCTTTCTTCTCCACTTTGATGTCGTCAATGTCGATGTTGTAGCCATCGGCGGTCTTCTCGGCAACTTGAATCACGGCGTCCACTGTCATCTTTGCCGCGAAGTCCTTGTACTCGGAGAGAAGTTTGGTGGCGACAGCGACGCTTGCGACCTTTGTCAGGTAATCCTTGTCGACAGGGTCGACTTTTATTGCGATTTCATTCAATGTCTTCAGAGCCTCATCAGCAGCTTTCCTGTAACCGTCCACAATCACCGTCGGGTGGACGTCTCTGTTGATGAGCTCCTCGGACTTGGCAAGAAGCTCACCAGCCAGAACGACTGCGGTCGTTGTCCCGTCGCCAACTTCGTCGTCCTGAGTCTTCGCGATCTCAACCATCATCTTCGCCGCGGGGTGCTGAACTTCGATCTCGTCGAGGATCGTTGCGCCGTCGTTTGTTATCGTGACGTCTCCGAAGCTGTCGACGAGCATCTTGTCCATGCCTTTGGGGCCCAGCGAGGATTTTATAGATTCCGCAACCGTTCTCGCAGCCATTATGTTGGCGTACTGGGCTTCTTTTCCCTGGGCTCGAGAGGTTCCTTCCTTAAGGATTAAGATCGGCTGACCGGCTAGTTCGGATGAGATTGCAGACAAGTTGATTTCCTCCTTTCTGTCGTAAACGATCAGATTTTGAAACTAGATATAAATCTTCCTATTCGATCGCTGACGTTTCGGCGAATTCTCTTGAAGCCTTACCTTCAATCGTGACACGCTGTGACCCGACGGGGTCGCGCCACCTGACCCAGAAATCAAGAGGCAAACTGATGTGATCCACTAGTTCCGATTGTCGCATCCGCTAGGATCGAGTCAACGGAGGCTCATCAGCCATCTCTCAGAGAGCTGGATGTCTTGGAAGACCGACAGCGGGGAGCTAGAGTGCGCTCCGACCATTGTGGCCCCTCTTGGTGTCGAGGTCCTAGGAAGTCTCGGCGAATTGGCGAGCAAGGACAGGATCCCTCCACAATCGTCGTTACCGCGCATCGTACGACTGCGCGAAGCCGGGGGCAACCTGCACCGTATGAGATTACCTGCTGGACTTGTCAGCCCCCTCCCAGAAGGGGAGAGTACGGTGTATACGTTACGTGTACAATTAACGAAAGATTTAAGTATCCTGTCGTTCAACCATCATTGAACAGCCTTGAAGGTGC
Organism: uncultured Candidatus Bathyarchaeia archaeon; assembly: GCA_964432545.1. GTDB lineage: Archaea > Thermoproteota > Bathyarchaeia > 40CM-2-53-6 > DTGE01 > CAYSNV01. Next base: position 10,205 of record CAYSNV010000002.1, read on the forward strand.
GGCTGACGCTTCATAGATCGTACGGGGACATTGAGATCGAGGCGGAGAGCTTTGACCAGATAGTGGACCGCCTCAGAGATTTCCCTGAATGGCTTGACGTGATCGATAGCGTCATATCGGCGCAGACGAGCGGGGTAGCGGTGAAAGAGGCGCTTTCAGGCATCGTTGAATCCACTGCCGATGGACCGGTGATCGCTGTAGCGCGAGATCGGATAACTGACAAGGAGGCTGCCGGTCTTCTCCTCTACGCGACCGATCCCCAAGGGCTTAGACCGAAGGACCTAGGAAGATACTTGAGCCTAAGCGGTTTCCTCTCCGTTGGTTTCGCCAGTAGACTAAGCGAGATGAAGCATGAAGGGCTCGTCTTCAAGCAGGATGATCAGTACAAGCTTACTGTCGCAGGAAAACGATGGCTTGAAGGGGTTGTCAAGACCCTCAAGGCCGGAGGTGGCTAGTATCTCTGGATCAGAAGAAGAAAGGATCGAGGTCACGATCAGATACCGTGATGTGGAGAAGAAGAGTGCCGGCGACCTGAATTCCGTGATTCGAGAAACGCTTAAGTTCCTCACAGAGACCGTTCCGAATCTGGAACTGATATCCAAGATCTCCATGAACTTCGATGTGGAGGCCTTCCTGACGTCATGCGAGGGAATCTTTGCGGCAACGCCGGAGGGCGTCGTCATCCTTGCACCCACTGAAAGACTCGCCGACAGAGACTTGATCCTTCTCCATCTCGCCAAGATCAAGTTCGGCTTTTATCTGAAGAAGTACGATATGGAGACGATACTGATCAACGACATTCTGAGCAACACGAAGAAGTCTGCGGGCACGATTGCTGGAAGACTCTCAGAAATGGTGTCAGAAGGTCTTGTAGAAAGAGTGGGAAAGGGGGAGTATAAGGTTACGACCTATGGGGCCGACCGTTTCTTGAAGGAGGTCTTGCCCCAGTTGAAGAAGTGAAGCTCACCTTGAGTGAAACTTCCATGATCAAGAATCGGGCAGTGGAGGGAGAGAAATGGCGAATCAGATCTGCACCTAGGGAGACAGGTGCGGCGGTTGTGGGGTCATCCCCACTGAAAGGAGGCGTATCTGATCTTGGAGGCCCACCGCACCCAAGAGATATTTGTACAAGGTTCGAGCATAAGTAATTTACTGTTCGAAGAGCGGGAGATATATAAAGGATTCATCCCGCAAAGCCTAATTCGGCTCTGCGACGCATCATTGAACAGCATCGCGGGGAAGACCATCGACTCTTGTTCTGAGATGACCGAAGATGACGTCGCGACTCCCAGGGAACGTGATGAGCCAGTCATCGAACTGCAAACCACGCCGCGACCTCCAGTAATCCATCTGATGCCTTCCCCCCAGCCAGTGCGCGTCGCCGCCATTGACGTTTCAAGCATAAGACTCGGCGAAACAGAAGAGGGCGGCTTATGCGCCCTCCGTGGTGGAATGGTGTGGAGGGACACCCAGAGATACCATTATCTGCGATTCGGACCACTCATATTCCACATTTCGGAGGAACTATCGAAATCATTCTCAGCCCAACCCTCACCGCCACTTCTGCTCTACAATATTCAGTTTCCGGTCAATCACCGAGCGATCATCAGGCTTCGAAACATCCTCGAAAGAGGCATCCAAAAAGCGGCATGCACGTCCTTCGGGAATACGCTCCTTCTCATGGACGGTTCTCTAACCTCAGGCACACCTGATAACCCTACCGCCCCCCTGCAGCAGATTCTTGAACTTGCTCATCAGAGCAACAACATCGTCATTGGAATCTCGAAATCTACTAAACTCGTGATGCAAGGCCGAAATGTCACTGAAATGCTTAACGGTCACCATGATCCATGTCTGATAGACCTCGACAGAGAGGTCAAGTCGCGGTTCCAACCGTTCCCGATCAAGTTGGTGGGCAGGGTATATGTCGCAAAGCTCTCGGCGGACGGATTTGGATTCCGGCTTGACATCGACAACACATTGTCGAAAAGCCAAGGGATTCAGGCGATCCAATCCCTTATGGGGAGCGACATCATGGAGCAAGGGTATCCTGAGACCCTTCGCCTAGCGCACATCCTCTCCTCCTTCACCCACAACGAGATCCTGGGAATTCAGCGCTTTCTCTCCTGCCAGTACAACATCCAGATATCTCACAAAGTGAACATACGAAGATCGCTCTTCGGACCATACTCCACAAACATGGAGGGAACATGATATGAGGATCTTCCGCAAGGAGGGCAACGCGGTTGAGCTGATTGCTTTCCCCGAGGAGCACGTTGAGATAGGGGATTACCTTGTAATTGAGGACCGAAGACTGGGAAGAAGCCTGCTGGTGCAGGTCCTCGACGTTCAGTACACAAATATCCCAGGCGTCTTCGAGGACCTCCTCCGAAATGGCATCGTCGACGAGTCGCTAAACGGTAGAGACGTTGACCCGCTAGGCGTATCTTCCCAGATCGCTGTCCTCAAAGACACGATGTTGCTAGCCTGCAGAATCCGGGGGACAGGAAGAAAAGGCGCCTTCATACCTTGGGGATCATTCCTCCCCTCCCGCAACTCTTCCACTATCAAACAGTTCCAGGTTGAGAGCGCTCTCTTCGAGAAAGCGGACCATCCCATAGAAATAGGGAACACGAATGCAGCCCCTCTACATATCAGCGCCAAGGACTTGGATGGAAAACTGAACATCATTGCAGGAAGAAAAGGTACTGGAAAGTCCCATCTCGCCAAGATCCTCATGCTCGGTCTCATAGAGCACCGCGCTCCGTGCTTTGTCTTCGACATCAACGGCGAATACGTAGGCCTAGGCAAGAGAAAGAACAGTGAAGAGAACGCCTATGCCGATAAGTTAAAGATTTTGACGCCTAGGCAGACCCTGAGATTCTCGCTGCGGAGCCTAGGCCTTACAGCCGTGCTTAACGTGCTCTCGTACGCGCTTGAACTTCCATGGAACTCGGTGCGCGTCTTCATCAATATCTGGAACGATCTCCTTCAGAAAGGGAGACTCGACCTTGTCTCGTTAAGAGATGCCATCCAATGCTACAAATGCCATGAGACGGTCCGCGACGCTATCGCGTCGCGGTATTCGACAATGCTTGACTCCAGACTTCTCACCGACAACGCCAACGAGGTAACTGATCTTCTGGATATCATCAGGAGTTTGAAAGAGGGGGGAGCAGTCATTGTCAATCTCAAAGACCAGCCCGCCATACATAGACGAATGGTCGTAGAGCTCTTACTCAGTAAGCTCTGGGAGTTTCTCTACCTCAAGAAGGTGAGAGCTATGTTCCTTTTTGCTGAAGAAGCTCACCTGTATTTGCGGGAGACGTACTGGGACGACATCGTCACACGCATGAGACACATCGGCTTCTTTGCCACCTTCATCACCAACCAGCCTGACACGATCCAAGAGAGCATCTACCGGCAGGCGGACAACCTCTTCATCTTCAATTTCCTAAACGACAAGGACCTTGAGATGATCTCACGTTCGGCCAAGATAGACTCCGCGAGCGTGAAGCAGATCGTACGTGAGATTCCTCCCCACCACTGCTTGGTTCTGGGGGACGTGGTTCACAACTTCCCCATCGTCGCTGAGACCAGAGATCTGGATGTTGAGACGATGGGAAGAACACGCTTCTTTTTCCAAGACTAACAATGACGAATGTGCAATGCACGTGTCGACGTGACAGCTTGCACAGTCAGCCGAAAATGGAGACCTGCGCCAGATAAGGGACTGCTAGAACGAAGAGAAACGCCGTGAAAACGAGAATGCGCCGTAAGATCCCGCCCCTGAACTTGGGCATCACGGCGGCGATCATGACGGATACCAACGGCATGATCGTTATCAGCCTGGAAGCGCCCGGGGTTTCACATCCTGCACCGGCGAGGAGGCTAAGAAACAATACATAGCCAACCGCCACACCTGAAGTAAGTCTGCTGGCAGAGTCCTTAAGAGCTGCAAAGGCAAGACCCAGAAAGAAAAGGAAGAACGTTGCTAAGAATAGCGACTCGAAATAGAACGTGAATCCGCCCACTCCAAGGATTCCTCTGCAAGACATGAGCGGATCTGCCGTCGTGTGACGGAGGCCAAAGACGAGGAAGAGCATGAGACCTAAAGGGAGGGCGAGAAAGCTTACCCTCCTTCCCTCACGTTGCAGGGCCTCTTTACACATCACAAGCATTTCTAAGGCAACTGCTATCCAGGCCTCAAAAGTGCTTAGAATTGCGGCACTCGAGGTTAAAGCAAATGCCGTCAGACGCCTCCTCACCATCGAGCGTGTTGAGAGTGCTACCAGTAGCCCGCTGAGAACCTCAGGGGTGGGGTGCAGAGAGTAGTAGATATGCCATGGCTGAAACGCCAGAATGAGCCCGGCCACGATCCCGAACCATCGTCGCCCATACACATCATGCGCCAGGAGATAGACGAGAGAACAGGTAAGTCCCCCCAACAAGACGTTCAATGCAACTAGCAACGATCCAAAAGGAGGGGGAGACGTACCGAGCGCGAACTCGAGAGTTGCATGAAGCGGCAGAGCTCTGCCTAAAGGGCTCATTGCCAAGATGTCTGAATCGCGAAGCTCTGCCCCCTGAGGAGGCAGGCGAACCAAGTGCATGAACCGTACAATGAGTGACACGGCGGCGATGACCGCTGCCCAGAACAGGTCATTCGACCGTAAACCCTTCACATTCTCGACCCAAGGGATGCGCATCTACGCTGAACCCTTTCCCTTTTCTCCTTTCCAGATACTCAGATCTGGACGGGGATCAAGTAGATAAGACTTCGTGAACCTCGTCACTTGCGCTTTGATTTCTGAGATAAAGTTAATATCGCTCGCTCACGCGTTGATCCTGTAGTGGATAGGACGCGGTAAGCCCGGTTTTGTCCTAGTCTGGAAATGTCTAAGTGGTATTCGTTTTGAGAGATGTGGTTGAGGGACGCCCGCGAGGCTATATCATTCGCGACAAGTGGAGACAGTTTCTGCTCTTCCTCTTCTACCGGGGGGTCAAGACCGAGGATCTGACAGTGATCTTCGCTTTATCTCCTATCTGGGCTGTGCTGCTTCTGGATTTCAACTCTTTCGCGCTCGGATGGAATGAGGGCCGCGGCGGCATACTCTTCGCAGTCTTCTTCCTACTGGTGGAATGGTTGGATTCCAGAAAAAGCATCGAGACGAAGATGAGCAAAAAGAGGGCCGTGGTGTGGACGCTCTCCGTTCTAGGGTTAGTCACCTATTTCCTCCTCGTCTACTTCCTGAAGCTACAAGACATCATCGCCTGGATAGGAAAAGGATACGGCATCTCCAAGGAAGGAACTCTGAGCTGGACATGGCTGTGGGAGTACGTCGTCTTCGCAGGGTTCCTGACCGTGAACCTCGGCGCGATCTTTGGGGCGAAGGCGGTGAAACAGAACATCACGCCGATTGTCTATTGCCTGGGCACGGTCGTCGTTCTGTTTCTGGATGCCACATTCCCTTATCAGTCGTTGGGAGCCTTGGCCGCAACAGTCCCGTTCATTGTAGTATCGATCGTTTTCCTGCTAGGCATCTCAGGTGTCCATGTCGCAAAGAGCCCGTTTGGAACGGCAAAGGCTCCTTGGGTTTATACGGAAGGAAACTTGCTGTTCATGAATGGAAGGCACAAAGGCCTGATTGTCTTGGAGATCAACTGGCCGTGTGCAGGGATTCTGAGCATGCTCATCTATATGCTGGTTGTGATAATTCTGATGATTAAGCTGAAAGCCTCCCTCAAAAGGAAGGCGATTTATGCCGCTGTCGGGGCGCTCGGGACATATTTCATCAACATCCTCAGGATCTTTCTGATCACGCTCGCTGTCGCATACTCCAATATCGACCTCCGCGTCTTCCACGAGACGATTGGAGAGGTCCTGTTCGTCATCTGGATTATGGCCTATCTGGTCACAGCCGTCGGCGTCGAGAACGCCATGTCGAGAAGAGAGCAGGCGAGTCTGGCCAAGTACCATTTGATGCGATGAGGAGATAGCCGCGCGAGCGGGTGCTAGAGGTCCCCGCGCTCCACCCTCTTCACATAGTCGATAACGTAGATCGCTATCGCGAACATAAGAACAACGAGTTTGGCTGAGAAGACGACGTTGATCGGAAACTGGTTCTGAGGCCATGGATTTATGATGATGTCTGGATTCTGGAGGCCTTGAAACGCCAGCGACGCTGACCAAATGACGACATGATAGATGATTTCAAAACCACTCGCCATCGCGACGAACCAGGCGATCAGGGAGAACACGCGCCTCGTACTCTTCGAATATGACTTCACCCTCCGCCGTGAGGAGGGGGCGTTGAGGCCAAAGATGAAGCAGAGGAAAAAGGTGTAGGTAAAAAGTGTCATCGGCTTCAGGTAGAAGTCTGGAAGGACCTCCAGTTCGATAAGGATCAGGTTCTCGCCTATCACATAGGGCGGCGAGGTCTTCAAGGTGCTGAACACTAATGCTGAGACCGCAATCACTCCAAACACTATCGATGCGATGGAGTAGAGGCTGCCGCAAGTTTCCTGCCGCATCGGCGGTCTCTCACCCATCTAGCTTCACTATCCAGTCCTTTTCTGTTTGTGGGTGGGTCACTCGGCCTAGCCGTATCCACATGACTAGAACAGGGTGGGGGATTAAAGGTTATTCCTGTCCGCCAGACGTTATGCGCCTCGCCGCGAACACCATACCGATCAGCACCAAGATGGTTAGCGCTGAAACAAGGTAGTAGAGGCTTGTTTGGCGAGGTTGACATAGACGGATCTTGGTGATGTTGGGAGGTACATGAATGAGTATCAAGCCGTACTTGTCCTGCCGTACAGGTATCTCTCCTGCATCACCCTCCGCTCTCCACGAGGGAGTGTAAGCTTCTTTAATCGTTAGGTCTGCGTCGCTGACAGGTTGTGAGAGCGTAATCTCGATCCTGTCAGGAGCTTTGCGCGCAAGGTCAACTCTCGCATCCTGGGAAGGTGTGAGGGAGAAGAAACGATTTGCGGTGAGAGATTCGTAGATCACCAAACTCCCTTCCTCATAAGGGATGACCTTAACCTTCGTGTAGTCTGAGCCACTCAGAATAACATCCTGGAGAGTTTGGTTATCGTCACCGAAGACCACCCAGTCAATTCCCAGCAGGCTGGAGTTGGAGACAAGTCCTCTCCAAGTCTGTATGCGCAGACTACTGTTAGAGGCCTCAAGGTCGTTGATTCGATAATCGTTAATGCGAATGAGCGGGTTCAGCAGTTTCCCCTGCGGATACCACCCGTCAACAAGAGGCTTATCCGTGTAGTAGGGGAGAAGGTAGATCCAGAATGGGCATTTGATACTGAGAATCCGACCATAGATCGGCTTGGACCTGAAATAGGTGATCAAGTCCTGGGGGATGTCGCTGTTGGAAGCGTCCATGTAGGCGGGGACGTACTCGCTTATCGGCTGGGTCAGAGAGTAATAGGCTTTCACAAACCCCCCCAGACCCATGATCACTAGGATGAGAACTGCAGCAAGAGTTGATTTGGATCGCCTTTTTTCTTTTACCATTTTCATCAGCTTGGCGAGAGGATAGGAGGCGAGGATGCTCATTGGAAGCGCGAGGAACAGCCAGAATCTCTGGATGTCCAGACTCATCCATATGATCTGTATCCGCGGAAGATTCAGGTAGGGAAGAGCCCTCTCGTTCGAAAAAGGCACAGCGTACCCGCCAAGACTGAGCCAGAAAAACAGAGAAAACCACGCGATGCAGAAGAGGTAGCCCGTCCAATGCTCCTTCAGCATCTTTCCAGAGATCATGAGGATTGTTGAAGCGAGGATGACAAATCCTATTAGAAGTGTTGTCTGGCTGGTTGTGACTAGAGGCCTCACTTGACTGACAATTCCCGTTTCAAAGAGCGTAAGGCTCGTTACCAAAAGAAGGGCGAAGAAAAGGACGAGGTTCCTCCCTCGAGCCCCCTTGAACCTGAAGCTGATGAGGGAGAGTGCCGTCAATGTGAGGATGAAATGAGCGATTCCGAAGAAGTATATGACCATGTCCCTTGCAAAGTAGGTAAGTTTCATGTAGGCGTCATCGATCACATTCCTGTTGAAGAAAGGATTGATGGTCATCTGGCGAATGTTTTCCAAAAAAGGGATGATCCAGAAACTGGAGACCCCAACAGCTCCAATGATCATGAAGAAAGACAGGATAAGGGAGCGCCGCCAGCCCCTTGAACTCGCGACATTGGTGACAGCGAGGATGAGCAGAATCAGAATCGCGTAGAGGGCTGAAAGGTGGTGCACGAGAATCAGTGCTGCCAAAAGAAGGCTGGAGGGCAGGAGATAGTACTCGGACCCTCCCTTGAAAAGTCGATTTGCGCAGATCAACAGGCAGCATAGGAGTGGAAGAGCGATGATGTTGGGGAAGCGGTCGTAGAAGAGGTAATTCTCGATTATCAAGGGGCTGAGACTGAAGATGAGAGAGGCGATCAGCGATGAGTATGTGTCGATATCCAGTTCCCGGGCGAGGTGGTAAAGGGTGAAAGGCGCGATGAGATAGAACGTGAAATCGATCAGCTTGTAAGCCCAGACTGGCCCAAGCCCGGTTAAGGCGAGCAGGAAAACAAGGTAGTAGCTCAGCGGTGGGTATTGCCGGAAAAGGTGCATCCCTCCATACCATTCGGGCGTCCAGTCTGGAACGTATCCTTGCTCCGCAAAGGACTTGACCATGAACATGACTTTGTAGAGATGACTTGAAGAGTCCACGCCCATGGGAAGACCAGGCATAAGCCGAGGGGCCGCAAACAAGATGTTAACGAGAGAGATGGCGCTGATCAGCAGGAAATAGCTGTTCTGCACTGTCTTTCTTGGCGAAAGCATGCGGACGTACCCTCTCCGCCCTCTCGTAACACATGCCTTAGCAAGTCCTATCTCATGTTCCTTTATTAAATCAATCTAGTGGCGGTTTCTTATTCTGGGAAGGTTAAGTCCTACGATGATCAGGATAGTGATCAGGGTCATGGAGATGACGGTAACCGACCCGACCGTGGAGGTTTGGAAGAAGATCTGAGCTGGGATGTAAATCTTGATGTGCTGTGTTCTGCCATCGCCGGAAAACGAGTCTTTCCAGATTAGCGTGTTGCTGCCTTTGATGTACATCTCGAAGGTTGTCGCCCCTTTCCCTGCGATCATCAGAAAGAGGTAGATCTGTGAACGGCTCGTATCGACCTCAAAAGTCACGTCCGCGTACATCTCCGTGTACTCGAAATCGTTCTCTCCTTTGAAGAAGGCGACGATGTCACCAGTCTTGCTCACGACCTCGCCGCCGTACAGAACGTCAAACCAAGTTTCGTCGACGCCAACATCGATCGCATCGTCATCATCGTGCCGGATGAGCCAAGAGTAGCCGCCAATCTTCTTGAACCGAATACCATTCGTGTTGGTTCCATTCGTGTCGTCGAACATTATGCGCGCCCAGTCAGCGGTTGACCGCATCACGATACGGATTACCGGTGTTTCTTTCCAGACAGGAGCACTGTAGGTCGAATTAGCGTCGGAAGGGGGGATCTGAGGTAACGCGCAAAGAAGGACACTCAGTTGGAGCGTCACGAACAGAAGAGCCGCAATTCTCAAAGGGTGTTTCAAGACTATCCGCCTATTAGACCGTCATCTGTTTCTCCCACTTCCTGAAGTAAACGTCGGCATCTTATAATGTATTCGCTGCCGTTTGCACAACACTGCCCTCGTCGGTGAACTGATGTGAACGTCTTGAAGCGTCTTGTTCAAGGCCTCGGATAGATCCGCGGCTAACAGGGCTTAACACGGAAAAAGGACGTACGACAAACGAAAGAATTAAAACGTCCACTAGGCTACTTTACCATGAACAAGGCTAAGAAGCTTAAAAGGCGTTAAGCGATCAAGAAAGCGGTTAACGATCTCCACAAAGGAAAGAGAATGAATGCGGACTAGCCCGCTGAACGGTTTGCTCATTGGCATCCTCCTGCTCAGCTTCTTCTATGCGGCGAGAGGTGACCCCGTTCCACCAAGCAGTCAGTCCCGCAACATCATCTTATACGCCCACTACGATGAGACGCTTTCCGCGGTCGACAAGAAGACGCTTACCACATATATCCCGATGAAGGCCGCTGGACAGGATAACGCGACGGTTGAGAACGTCTTTACCCTCTATCCCCCCCTCGGCTCTGATCTCGAAATAGACGGAACCATAACGTTCAGGGCATATCTTCAGGCGGATCAAGTCGTCAACGGCAGACTCCTGTATGTGCTATTCGAGGTTCTTCCCAACGGCAACAGAACAGTGATCACCAAGATCGAAGGTTACAGCGCCGTGACTACGGTCACCGACGCCTACACTTTTGGAGTGGCCGGGGTAAAACGTCAGGTCAAATCCGGCTCCACGATCCAGCTGAGCATTCACTTTGCCCCAGAAAAACCAGATGCCAAAGTCCATCTTCTGTTCGACGGCACCAAAGCCCCCACTCAGGTTGTCCTGCCCGTCGTCAACCATATCAAATTCGTCATCTCTGCTTCCGACACGTTCAGCAAGATCAGGAACTTCTTCTCCCTCGATGAGACTGCGCGCGTCGTCAACGTCACGCTCAAAGCGAACATCACGAACCCTTTTGGACTTGACGATATCAAGGCGGTGAACATCTCCGCGCTTAATGATGAGGGGGCTCCCTTGTTCCAAGAGAAGATAATGGCCCTCAAGTCGGTCGGCGCAGGACGCTATCTCGGGTTGTATGAATACAACGCAACGCTTCCGAGGGGGATTTTCAATATTGTCGTCAAGGTGATCGACTCCTCGGGGACGTCTCATATCCTTCAAGAGTCGATAGGTGCGTCGTATTTCAACCACGTCTATATCACGGTGACGGATGGGGAGGGGGTACCGGTGCCCAAC
>CAYSNV010000003.1:0-8924 GCA_964432545.1 uncultured Candidatus Bathyarchaeia archaeon
CTTCTCCATATACCTTATCGAGAAGACAGCGACGAGTAGGCCTACCCCGCAGATGATGAACGCCATGAAGATGCTGAACAGGTCTGCGGAGAGTTCAACGCCCCCGCCCGCTGGGAGGAAGCCGCCGAGAGAAAATGTGAATGCTCCTGAGCGGGAGACGGTCTCGTAGAGGAGATAGATCGAGTAGAATGAGAGGAGGAAGGCGAGGATCGTGAAGACCTCTCTGATCCTCTCGACGTTCAACTTTCTCCCTATGGTCGAGATGATGGGTGTGAAAGCAGCTGTCCCCAGCAGAATGAAGATGGGTTGAAGAATGAGGGGGATATTCATCGTCTACCACCGTAACCTCCGCAGCTTTCTGAGATCTGTTGTCCTGTAGTGCCTGAAGACTTGGATGATCAGCGAGAGCGCTATCGCCGCGATGGCGGCGCCGATCACGATCGAGGTGAAGACTATCGACTGAGCGAGGGAGTCGACCGCGCCAGCCTTTGAGCCTAGCGCCAGGAAGTTGAGGTTTACCGCGGCCGTGATGATCTCGATGCCGATGATCGTCTTGATCATGTTCCGGCTGTAGATCACGCAGTAGATTCCGATTACCACGATGATAGCCGCGGTGGTGAAGTAGAGTTGTTGGACCGGGTCCACCTAGATTCCTCCTCCCTCGGCGTGAGCTTTGCCGCTCTTTGAAGACTCCCCTTTCCTGCCGCTGCGAAAGAGGGCGGCGACTGCGGTGCTGGCGGCGAAGACAAGAAACGCTTGCGCGAGAATGTCGATGCCCCGATAGCCCCAGTAGAACGCGTCCACCGGATCCCGCTCTGGCATCGGAACCCTCAGGAGGCTCACAAGGGAGCCGCTGAACACGAACGTGACAATGATGAGCAGGATGATTACGACGCCCGCAAGCGGCAGGTTTGAGTCTGAAGCTTGGCTCATTCTGACTCTCCTCCCAGAGTGTGAAGAGCTGCAAGGAACAGGACGGTCACCGCTCCCGCATAGACGAGGAGTTGGAACGCAGCGACGTAGGGAGCGCCGAGAACGAAGAATATGATCGCCAGAGTCACGTTGAAGACAGCGAACGAAGAGATCGCCCTGTTGAGCTCTCTGAGTCGGATTGCGAGAACGGCGGTGACCAAGGCGACGAGGATGAGCGCTAGGTGGATCAGGGTGTTCAACAGGATCTCCTCTTCGCCATCTCAGTAACGTGTGCTGCACGTAAGCTGGTCTCAAGCCTAGTGTTATCTGGGCAGAATCTCATTCTAGATGACCACTCTCACGATTAGTAGTTGAAATAGAGAGAGAGGAACAAGGTACTTCCACGAGAAGGCCACCATCTGGTCGATCCTGAGGCGAGAGAAGAGTGCGCGAATCATGGAGAGGATGGCCAACACCGCCACTGTTTTGATGATGAAGTAGATGAGGTGGAGAGCTGGAGCAAACCCCTCAACTACCGGGCCGCTTGGGCCTCCGAGAAAGAACGTGACGGCCAGGCCGGACATGTAGACAAGCTCGATGTCGGCCGACAGCCTGAACAACGCGAGCTTCTTTCCTGAATACTCGGCGGTCCATCCGCCTACGATCTCCGTCTCAGCCTCAGGGATGTCGAAGGGGATCCGTTCCAGTTCAGCCTGCGCCGCGATCAGGAAGACGAGGAACCCGATGAGATCTATACCGATGATGTACCAGAGAGTCTGTGACTGAGCCTTGACGATGTCGGCGAGCTTAAGCGACCCAGCGCTGACTGCCACGCTGACAACTGCCAGCGTCAGCGGGATCTCGTATCCTAGAAGCTGCGTGACAACTCTCTCAGCACCGACGGACGGGAATCGGCTCATCGAGAATGAGCCTGCGAGGAAGAGGATGATGCAGAAGATCGTCATGAGCGCCACCGCGACGATGACATCTCCCTTGAAGGAGACGATGCCGCTGCTTGAGGTGATCGGGATCAGGGTGGTCGCGGTCAGCATCGTCGCAACCGAGAGGATCGGCATGACCGCGAAGAACGTTCTGTCGGCGCCTCGCGGTGTGATGTCCTCTTTCGAGAGGAGCTTGATGAGATCGGCGAGAGGTTGGAGGAATCCCGAGGCTCCTGTGTAGAGCGGGCCAACCCTGTTTTGCAGTTTCGCGTAGATCTTGCGGTCAACCCACTCATAGATGAGGGACAGGGAGAGGATGAAGAGGAACCCAGGGAAGATCACTACCTGAAGGAATCTGAGGAGGATGCTAGTTGCCTGTTCTATCATCTGCAGTTCACTCGGTCTTTGTCAATCCGGTTTCTTGAAGTCTTTCCTCAGGGGGTAGACGCCCTCAGGCCATTCTTCAGGAAGGATGAACCTCTTCAGGGAGCGGTCTTTGAATCCGATTCCAACCAAGTCATGGACCTCCCGCTCGTAGACATCGGCTCCCGGCACGATGTCGACGATGGAGTCGATCTCAGGATTCTCGCGCGGAAGGGTGACCTTGAGGGTGATTTCTGCCCCCTGCCCGAACATGTGGGTCAGAAGCTCGAGCTCTTTTCCGGTGTCAAGCCCTGTCATCGTCGACACATGCGTTATCTTTAAGGACTGGACGAGGTCTTTCACGGACGATTTGTAGTCGGCCGGATTCACTCGTACGAAGATTCGCCGAGGTCTTGTCTGCTTGATCTCAAGGCATCGGGCGCCAAGCGCGGTCTTGAGCCTCTCAACCGTCTCCGCGTCGCTGGCGGCCATCGGGGCTTCAGGTCCTCCTAAAGACTAGCAGAACCGAGATGAGCGTAAGAAGGATGTAGGTCACTGCGAGAGATCCGATCACGAGGTACTGCTTGAAGGGGAACTTGAGGGAGAGAGCGATCATGATCGACACGACATCGAGGACGAGAAACATCGCGGCATAGTTGTAGAGGCGGATGCTCATCGGCGCCTTCTCGACTGGGAGATCTTCGCCGCAGGCGTAGGGAGCGGTCTTTCCCTCGCTTTTCTCGGTCTTGAAGCCGATCTTGCTTCCGATTCCGTAGATGATGAGGGTGGCGATTACGGAGAAGATGAAGATGATGATCGGCGAGGCAAGAGTCTGCTCCCACGCCATAGCCCTCAACCTTATGCCGGCTATACGGTCATCGCATTTAAGATTTTCCGTGGTAGTGCGCGCTCCGAGTAGCAGCGATGCTCGCAGCGTACCACAGACCGCTGTGGTATATGATTCAGTAGTCGGCTAGCATATTCGAGGGATGGGATCCCCGGCGGGGGGAGGAATGATTCGTTTCCCCCCAACCGTCGTCTCCATGATGACGTATCCTGAGCGGTCGGTCGCCTCACCGATGATCGCGGCTTCTCTCCCCTCCTCTGTGCTCCGCAAGGCCTGAAGGGCTTCTTCAGCCTGGGGGGGAGTGACGGCGACGACGAGCTTCCCCTCGTTCCCCACCTCTAACGGGTCGATGCCCAGCATCTCGCATGCTGCCCGCACGTTCTCGTGGATAGGGATGCTCTCTTCGCTCACTGTGATTCCTACCTGCGATTTCTCGGACCATTCGTTCAGGGTGTTTGCAAGTCCGCCGCGTGTGGGATCCTTGATCTTGACGATCCCGCCGACTTGAAGAACCTTCTCCACCAGCCCGTTAAGTGGCTGTGTATCGGATGTCAATGAGCTCTTGAAGTCGTAGCCCTCCCTATGGGAGATTAGGGAGATGCCGTGATCCCCTATCGACCCTGAGACGAGAATGATGTCGCCTGGATAGATGTTTGTGTCCACAAGCCATCTCGACGTAACTGGATGTATCCTCTCCACTACCGAGAAGTTGGTGTCGAGCAACTCATAACGCTTACCAATACCTGAGACGCTGATTACGATCTCGTCAATGGCTCCCTTCTCCATCACTTTTATGTCCCCGGTGATGATGTGGACACCTACCCGACGACAGCACTCGCGCATGCTCGCCAGGATTCTCTCCAAGTCGGCGATGAGAAAACCTTCCTCCAGAACCAAGCCGCATGCAAGGGCAAGAGGTCTTGCACCCATCACTGCGATGTCGTTGACGGTGCCGGCCACGGCGAGGCGTCCGATATCGCCTCCCGGGAAGAAGATGGGCTTCACCGCGTACACGTCTGATTTGAGGACGATGCCGTCGATGACCGCTGCGTCGTCGAGAGCTTCCAAGGGCACCTCCGCGTTGCTGCCGCCGAAGTAGGGTACGATGTACTTCTTGATCAGCTCTTGCATTATCGTACCGCCAGCTCCATGGCTTAACGAGATTCGCTCCTGCACAGCTCCTACACCTGCGATATCGTGGGTTGTATGAGGTAGAGATGTCAGGTCTCAATGGCGTTTAAAAACGTTGGCTTCACTTCTTTGGAAGACCTCGCGCGTCTCCGATATGGAAGGTCAGAGTCTGCATAGGACTCTGTCGAAGTTCACGATCTTGTTGTTCTTAACTTCGACGCCTTCTTCCTCAAGGAGGCGGATCTTCTTTCGAATCTTGCTTCCCGAGGTCTCTCCTCCGAAGCCGCCGATCCCGCCGTCAGAGCCTACGACCCGGTGGCAGGGGATTACGGGCGAGTTCGGGTTTCTGCGGCAGGCGTTACCCACAGCCCTGTAGGCTCTGCAGCCGAGCCTTTCCGCGATTATCTTGTAGGTGGTGACTCTCCCTTTTGGGATCCTCTTCATTAACTCCCACACCTCTTCGTCAAACCCCACTCTCTCACATCCCTAAGAGGACTGCACTCCAGATACATCGTGGGATCGAGTCTGGATAAAGCTTTTGACTCGGAAGGCGATGCGCGGGTTACTCGGCGAGTTCCCTATTCGCAATGTTGTTGGGCCGCTCTCCCTTCAGAACCCTGATGACATCCTTGACAGCCATCTCCGCCATGCCCACACGTGTCTCAGAGGTTGCGGAGCCGACATGGGGCATCAAGACCACGTTGTCAAGACCCAGCAGGAGATCATCTTCCGGGATCGGCTCAACATCGAAGACGTCGAGCGCGGCGCCCGCGATCTTCCCAAGTCTGAGCGCCTCGACAAGAGCTGTCTGATCGATGACCCGTCCCCGCGAGGTGTTGATGAGGTATGCGGTAGGTTTCATGAGCCGAAGCTCCTTAGCGCCGATGAGCCGCTCCGTCTGTGGAGATAGAGCTACGTGGAGAGTGACGAAATCTGACGCCCGGAGCAGGTCTCCAAGATCCATGAGCCTTGCGCCGTAGAGCTGCTCGGCTTTCGTGTTGCGGACCAAGTCGTTGTATAGGACGCACATCTTGAAGGCCCAGGTGCGTCGAGCCACCTCTGCGCCGATCCTGCCCAACCCCACGATCCCCACGACCTTTCCGCAGAGATCGGTGCCCAGCGGAAAAGGGTAATCCCCCTTTGCCCAGGCTCCTCCCTTCACGTACTTGTGAGCCTCGATGAGCCGCCGGGAGAGACAAAGCATAAGGCCGACGGTTAGCTCAGCAACCGCCTCCGAAAGGACGCCGGGAGTGAAGGTGACGTAGATCCCGCTCGCCCTCGCCGCTTCGAGATCCACGTTGTCGTACCCAACGCCATACCGGGCAATGACCTTGAGCCTAGGAGATGCCTTCATCACCTCCGCATCGAAGACCGTTAACCCATCGGCGATTACGGCATCCACTTCTGTGAGCTGTTCGATGAGAGCTCTTTTAGGCGTAGGGAGAGGATGCGGGTTGAGCCGTACCTCTGCCCCCTTTTCCAGCATCTGGCAGGCGACCTTCGGAAGAGACATCATCAACAAGACTCTGCCACTCTTCACCTCTTCGCCGCCTTCCCCTGCCACGCAAGTCACATTTGGCCTAGGATCTTGCGGAGATCCTCGCCGTTCTTTTTCAGCCACTGATGCAGGATCACCAAATCAGTGCTGATGCTGAAGTCCCGCACGCCCAGCTGAATGTATTTTCGCGCGTCCTCCACGGCGTTGATCTCTGCCCGTGGGCGCACACCGCGCTTTAGTGCAGCCTTGATCACCTTGACCTCTGCCTCCCTCGCCTTCGGGTGACTGGTCTGCCCGGGAACACCGATGCTCATCGCATAGTCGCAAGGGCCGAACTGCACCATGTCCACCCCTTTCACAGAGAGGATCGCCTCCAAATTGTCGAGCGCCGTTTTCTTCTCAATCATGAGAGCGACCACAACATCGTCGCAGTACTCGACGAATCCTGATGTCCCACATTCGAGCAAGTACCCTCCGACCCGTCGCATGGAACAGCCGTGTAGCCCTCTCGGTTCCGCCCTCACCGCCCGCACGGCCTCCTCCGCATCATTTAGATCTCGGATGTCGGCGAACAACACGTTCTGGATGCCTGAGCCTATCGCCCGTTGGGCGATGAACGTTCTCGGCTCCGCGTCGATCTTGATCATCGTCGACATATCAAACAGCTCAGAAGCGCGCGCTAGCTCGTCGAGGGCGTAGAGGTCGTAAGGGCCATATTCGGCGACGAACTCGACGTAGTCGATGACGCCGGTGTGACCGATGACCTCCATGATGCCGGGCCACGAGCTGATCATACGGGTGCCGACGGTGGGCTTCCCCTCACGCATCAACGTGCGCAACTTGTTCTCTCTGAGAACCGCCAATTCGGTTCACGATGAACAATTCTCACCCTCTGCCTATTTTAGACTTCGCATGAGAGAATCGGCTAGAGGAATCCATGAGATTGGAAAAGGGGATGTGTCCTGTCGCCATCTCTTGGAAGTGAGATATAACAAGCCGCTTTGATGCCAAAGCAAGCTGGTGAGAAGAGAGATGCTTCTCACGGCTGCTTAGGGGCATCCATGTTTATATATTCGGCGGGGGAAGGTGTCTTGAAGTGACGGGTTTTGAAGAGACCTTTAGCTTCGATCGTCTCTGTTGGTCTCTCCAAGTTTGGCAAGAGGGATGGAGTCTACTCACGTGAACTTTTCGCGGAAGCCGTAAACGAAGCGTTCGAAAGAGTGTCCAACCTTGACCAAGAGCAGATCCACGCGCTATACCTTGGCCAGATGAGCGACTTCTTCGAGCATCAAGGCCACGCAGGCCCCCTCATGTCTGGGTGGGCTGGCCTCAACCACATCCCTGCCACCCACATCGAAAACGCCTGTGCCTCCTCTGGCGCCGCGCTCCGCTGTGGCGTTGTAGCCATCAAGTCAGGCCTGTACGACATCGTCATGGTCGGAGGCGTCGAGAAGATGACGCACCAGCCGACGTACAAGAACATCGAGTTTCTCGCCCTCGCAGCAGATTATCCGTTTGAGCAGTGGCAGGGCGCTACGTTCCCCGGACTCTACGCGCTGATGGCCGTAGCGCGTATGGACAGGTTCGGCGTAAAGGAGGAGCAGTTTGCCCAAGTCGCGGTGAAGAACCATCACAATGGAACGCTCAACCCGAAAGCCCAGATGCAGAAAGAGGTGACAATGGGGGACGTGATGAGTTCCAGGATGGTAGCGTGGCCCCTGAAGCTGTACGACTGCTCCCTCATTACCGACGGAGCGAGCTGCGCAATCCTCACACGCCCCGAGGATGCGAAGAAGTACACCGACACACCTGTTGACATCATCGGGTCCGGGCAAGCCCAGGACACAGTCATCCTAGCGGAGAGGAGCACTCTCACCAATGTCCCCGCCGCGAAGATCGCTGCCAGAGACGCGTACCAAATGGCGAAGGTTGCGCCGGACCAGGTCGACGTGGCAGAGGTCCACGACTGCTTCACCAACGCCGAGATCATGGCCTACGAAGACCTCTGCTTTTGCCCAGAGGGTGAAGGCGAGAAGTATGTCCAAGACGGTTGCTCCCACCTCGGGGGGAAGCTCCCGGTGAACACCAGCGGAGGCCTCAAGTCGAAAGGCCACCCCGTGGGGGCCACAGGCACCGCACAGGTCTACGAGATCTTCCTTCAGCTCACTGAACAGGCGGAGAAACGGCAGGTCAGTGGTGCCGAGATCGGGCTAACCCACAACGTAGGTGGCTCAGGCGCCACCGCGGTAGTGCACATCATGAGAAGGAGGGATTGATCATGCCAGAGACCGATCTCATGCCTTCGATTGAGAAATTCTACGGTCTGGCTTCCAAGGGTCAGCTGCAGCTAGCCGAGTGCAGCGACTGCAAAGCGAAATATGCGACGCCAAAGACGGTCTGCCCCAAATGCCTCTCCACCAAGATGCGTTTCATTCCATCCACCGGCAGCGGCAAGATCGTCTCCTATACAGTCATCCATGTGCCGCCGATAGGCTTCCAGGAGAAGGCCCCTTACATCCTCGGCATTGTCGAGCTCCAAGAAGGGCCAAGGCTGCTGGGACTGATCAACGGCGTCAAGCCTGAAGAGGCGAAGGTGGGGCAGAGGGTGAAGTTCGCAGCTGAGCCCGCAAAGACGGCTGAATGGCCGACATGGGCGAGGCTCTCTTTCACCCCAGAGTAGGAAGCGACGTTACCCTCTTTTCTCCCTTTGAGCTTTTACTCTTTCCGTCATTCTTTAGGTAGTTCTCCTTAGCTCAAATGCTCGAAGAAGATGTAACGGGACGACGGTCCCCCCAGCCTCCTAGGGGGAAGATGAACTAGGCGTGCGTCATGGCTATGCAGATGGCGAAATGCCGGTAGAAGCCCAACTTCTCTTCCGCGCGTTTCTGCGCTTTCCCTCTCAACTCGTCGCCCAGGGTTACCCGCCGCCATCCGGGGCTCCAGGCTCTTCGCACGTAACGGTGGGGTGCCGAAGTGGCGAGAGTGGATGCGGTTGAAGAATGAGAAGGATTTGCATATTCTTTTATATGATAAGAGGGGCAGTAATGTAGAGAGGGGCGGTAGGTGATGTGGGATGGCTGAAGAGAAGATTGGGAAAGTGATCAACTTCTTCTCAAAGATAGGCGTCGCCGCAATCGACCTCGACAGCGGAGGCCTGAAGGTAGGGGACAAGATTCACGTCAAAGGACAGACCACGGACTTTGCGCAGACAGTCGACTCGATGCAGATCAAC
>CAYSNV010000003.1:8934-19943 GCA_964432545.1 uncultured Candidatus Bathyarchaeia archaeon
AACCGTGTCTCCGTGGAGAAAGCGGATAGGGGGGCGTCGGTGGGAATAAAAGTCGTCGACAGGGTTAGACCCGCAGATCTCGTCTACAAAGTGACCGAGTAGAAGTCTCCACCAAGCGGTTCCCAGACAGTCGTATCTTTTGTCAGGAGCGTTCCATACTTAAAGGAGAGATGTGAATACCTCTCCTGGTAGGGGTGATGCTGTGATCGAGATAGTCGGCCTAGAGGATGTCCCGCTCATCAAGAAGGGGGACGATCTAGGCCAGATCCTGTTCAACTCCATCGCCCGCATGGGTATCAAACTCGATCCCACCGACATTCTTGTGGTCACGCAGAAGATCGTGTCGAAGGCAGAGGGACGCATCATCGATCTTGACACGGTACGCCCTTCAAAACTGGCAGAGACGATCGCACATCAGACAGGCCACGACCCCAGACACCTCGAAGTCATCCTCGGCGAGTCGAAGCGCATCGTCAAGATGAAGGGGAGACATCTCATCACCGAACTGCGGACTGGCCACATCTGCGCCAATGCGGGCGTCGACCAGTCAAATGTCGATGAGAAGGGCTCCGTGACGCTGCTGCCCCTTGACCCTGATGAGTCAGCGGTCAAGATGAGGAGACGGCTCAAGGAACTGTCGGGGGTAGAGGTCGCGATCATAATCTCGGACACGTCAGGAAGACCGTTCAGGATGGGCCAAGTCAACCTAGCCGTAGGGTCCGCCGGCATCGCGCCTCTAAGAAGCTACCTGAACAGGCAAGACATATTCGGACGAGAGTTGACCGTCACAGCAATCGCCATCGCTGACGAGCTTGCCTCTGCCGCAGAGCTCGTCATGAACAAGACCGACAAGATACCGGCTGTGCTGATCCGGGGCTACCGATTCAGGACGAGCATAAAGGGCGCAAAGGCGCTTGTCAGGCCGGCTGAACAAGACCTCTTCGCGTAGCCCCACGCGCGCGATCCCGGCACGCGCCAGCCACAAGGATTAAATGCACCCTCCATTTATGACAAGCTGGAAAAAGAGGACGATCATGGTCACCATAAGCCCGCCCGTCCCCGTCAAGGTAGTGGATCTGAAGAATTTCGCCCGGTTGAGTCTCGCGTTAACAGAGGGCTCCCAGATCCTGTGGAAGATGAGCCACAGCGGAAAGACGATCCTAGCCCTCTTCACTGCCTACATGTACTGGAACGGCGACATCCCCATCTTCTCGTTCGTCGAGGTGGACCCGCCCACGAAACCGTTTCTCGCCTACAAGAGCGACTCTGTAAAAGGGGAGGAAGTCCTTTTTGCCAGCGACGTGGAGGATGTCAAGTTCAAGTACGCCTCGTTTGTCGAACTGAAGTCGACACCTCCCGCATTCCTGAAGAGCCTTGATAACGAGTACCCTGACCCGCCGCAACCATTGATGGCAGAGGTGGAGAACCTCCACTCGATCATCAGAATCCTCCTCCCTCTCTCGATCAGGGAGGGAACCCTGTTCCCGCTGTGGCATTTCAAGAGGGGAGGGAAGCATGTTCTGGGCACGTGCGTTCCGTTCGAGCACTACTACGAGGCAGACGCCCTTCCCGTGTTCTTCTACATGAAGCTCGATAACCCTCCCGGAGGCGCGTTCGTGAAATATCAGGCCTCGCGGCCGAAAGGCGAGGAGCTCTCGTTCACCGACAACACCGCAGACGCCAAGTACTTCTACACGAAGGTCGTCTCCGTCGAGGATATGCCGATCTTCAAACCGTAGGAGGAAGTCTCGGACAAGGCGGCGAGGTCACGAGGTCTTCCACAACTCCTTCTTGAGAAGATCCCGGACCGCAGCTCTGATGAGGGCTGAACGGCTCTGGTAGTACCCTTGCCTGATCATCTCATCCATTCCCGTTATCACCGCGTCGGGAAGCTTCACCGTCACCAGCTTCAACGCCCACCGCCTCTACCTAGGAGATCTCTCCTCGAGGTTTAAAGCTATTTAACAGGTTTGGCGCGCTTCACGACAGGAGCCTCGCCCACACCTCGACATCAATCTTGAAACGACGACGAGAACTTGGGCCACGGAGAACCGCTGCCGGAAAGGTTAATTAGAGGGGGATGCATCCCCTTCGTCGAGGTATACGGTATGGGCGGAGTAAAAAGGAAGGCGATCTCCCAGATGGAGATGGAGCGGAAGCAAAGGGCAGCCCAAGCACCAAAGAAGGGGAAGCCCGCGGTCGAGAAGAAGAGCCGGGGACTGAGCCTCCCCAGCCTCAGCGATGACGTGTTCAAGAAGGAGCTTGCGAAGATGGGCGCCGTCACACCCTACGGCGTCGCCACACGGTTTGACCTCAGGCTAGGAATCGCGAAGAGACTCCTCAGGGATCTAGAAAAGAAGAACATCCTGGTTCCGGTCGGGGGAAACGAGCGGATCAGAATCTACAAAGCAGTCGGCGCCTAAGGCGCGCGCCCCTACCAAGCTTTGGGCCGGTCCCGGTCATTGGATAGGCCCGACACCCGCATTCTCAGCGCCTACATGTCAGCCAAGGATGCTGAAGACACGGTTCTCAATCGAGTGGCTATCATAGGCGAGCGACCGGCCTTCCCTCGTTGCTACCACCCGCTGCTTTGGGTCAGCATCGGGAAGACCTGGGAGTAGGCTCTAGGCACGTTCGATGACGATCTTTGCGCCTTCTTTGACGTTCCTAAAGATTTCGAGGTTTTCCTTGACCTTGCCGATGAGGTTCACCGGGCTGTAGGGCCGGGATTTCCCATAGAAGATGCAGAAGGCGGATCCCATCGGCCAGAAGGCGAGGTCGCCCGTCTCCACTTCCACGTGAGGTTTCTCGGGCCCCATCTTCACCGGGATCTCAAAGTAGACCTCCTCTTTCCACAGCGCAGCCCTGCCCGTTATGGGGAGTTTCTGAAGGATTGCGTCAACCGTCTTGGGGGAGAGAAACCTGACCAGCTCAGCTTCCGCCTCCCCGGTGCCCTCGACCTTGATGGCGATTCCGACTCTACTTATCTGTTCACTCATCTTGACCCATCTCACCTGATTCCTATACGAGGAATCTGGCGAGGTGTTTCACCATGTAGTCGATCTCTTCAGGCGTGAGCTTGGGATGGACGGGGAGGGAGAAGACTTGCCGCGCTGCCTTCTCTGTCTTCGGCAGCAGAGTCTTCCTAGACCCCAGCGTGTTCCGGTAGTAGGGGAGCAGATGAACGGGCGTTTCATAGTAGACCCCGGTCGAGATCCGTTTGGAGCGAAGCTTGGAGAGAAGCTTGTTGCGCTTGCCGGCGTTGGCGCCCTTCAAGCGAACCGTGTACAGGTGCCAGGCGTGTTGGATGCCCTCAGCTGGGATCGGCAGCTGAAGGGCCTTCACAGGCTCGAGACCCTCACTCAGCATCTTCACGTTCTTTTCACGGATTTCCTGGAATCTGGGCAGCTTCTGGAGTTGTGCAATCCCGATCGCTGCTTGGATCTCAGTCATGCGGTAGTTGCTGCCGAGCATGGTCACCCAGTACGGGCGTTCCTCGCCGTGGGTGCGGATCATCTTCAGGCTCTGCGCGGTGTCGTCATCGTTGGTGGCGATCATTCCCCCCTCTCCTGTGGTCATATTCTTCGATGGGTAGAAGCTGTAGCAGGTGATGTTGGCGATCGACCCCACTTTTCTCCCCTTGTAGACAGCGCAGTTGGACTGTGCCGCGTCCTCGATGACGGTGATGTCTCGGCTGTGGGCGAGCTCCATTATCGGGTCGAGGTCAGCAGGGTGCCCGTAGAGGTCGACAGGAATGATCGCCTTTGTTCTCGGACTCAGGTTGTTCTCGATGCTCTCAATGTCGACGCAGTAGGTGTCTTCATCGATCTCCGCGAAGACGGGTTTCGCCCCTGTCAGCATCACCGCCTCACCCGTTGCCACAAACGTGAAGGAGGGGATGATGACCTCGTCGTCACGTCCAACCCCCACCGCCAGAAGGGCGGTGTGGAGGGCGGCCGTCCCGCTTGACACCGCGACCGCATGCTTGGCGTCAGCATGTTTTGCAAACGCGCGCTCAAACTCTGAGACACGCGGGCCCATCCCGCTCTTGTCGGTGAGAATCCCGCTTCGCAGGACGGCGGTGACCGCCTGAATCTCCTCCTCGCCGATCATGGGAACGTTGATCCGTATTAACTCGGTCGACATGCTTCCGACTCCACAGACCTAATCTGTCTTTCTCATCTTGCTGATGATCTCTGCCTCCACCCACTGTAGCCCCGCGCCTGACAGCGTGTAGTTGCCGTCTTCGGCGATCAGTTTTCCCTCGCGCCGCAGTTCGCTCGCTCGCGCCCGAACCGCTTCGGGGCGGGTCGTCTTCCAGCCTTGGGTGAGGAGGCTGCTCAGATCCTTATCAGAGGCTTTCCGTGGGTGGAGTGCGTACAGGAAGAACGCCACCGCCTCCTTCGATGTCAGGATGTCGAAGGGCACGGTCAGGTAGGGTCTGCCGTCGGAGGTCCTTTCCAAGATCCCTTTGAGGCTTGCGGGAAATTGCTCGTCGATGTGCGGAGGTGGAGAGATCTCGGTTTCTAGCGATGACCACGAAAAACTGTCTAGGAGGTCTTCAAACTTCTCCTTGACGTAGGTGAAATCGCCTTCAAGCTCGATCTCGGCATCCTGCTTGCGCAGCCGAAAGCGAAGAACGCTGTTACCCGACATGTCTGTTCCAGATCCTACAGTGGGTGCGAGATTGCTGTTACGTTTTGGAATCCTTGGTCTTTCTACTATATAACGTTTCTATAACGCATGCCCCAGGTGGAGTACGCTTCGACAGGTTGAAGGCGAGCGCCGCCAGTTTTCTCGAAAGTCTTAAATTCTTTTCAGGCAGAGTTCTTCACTGTGTCGTGACATGACCGAGGAGAAGTTTGGTGTTGGAATCCAAGGAGCAGGCTGGGTGTCGGGTGAGCACATCAAGGCGTTTGCCAAGAACCCTCGCACAGAAGTTGTTGCCATCTCAAGTAGGACTCTTGAAGGTGCACAGAAGAAAGCAAAGGAGACCGGCCTGACCGACGTCAAGTTCTACACCAGCATCGACGAGATGTTGGAGCAGAAGGATCTAGACATCGTCTCGATCTGCACACCGCAACAGCTCCACGCCGAGGAGACGGTGAAGGCTGCGAAGGCGGGAAAACACATCGTCATTGAGAAACCTGTCGCCATCAGCCTCGAAGGGTTGAAGGCGATGCGGGACGCGGTGCGGAAGGCGAAGGTCAAGACGGTGGTCAGCTTTGTCCTGCGGTGGAACCCGCTGGTGGAGACCGTCAAGAACCTGATCGCCAGCGATGCCTTAGGAAGGGTCTACTACGTCGAGTGCGACTACCAGTCCCACTTAGGTGACTGGTGGAGCGGCTGGCACTGGGCGAAGAAGAAAGAGAACGCCGTCAACGCGTGGCTTATCTCAGGGGTCCACGCCATCGACATGGCCCGGTTCATGGCTGCCAAAGGAAGGCTTGACGCGGCCAAGATCACCGAGGTCTACGGGATCGCCGGAGGGCTCCGCAAAGGCACCGACGCCGAGTGGGAGACCCTCGAGGTGATGCTGGTACGGTTCGACACCGGAGCCGTCGGAAAGGTCTCCGTGAACTTCGAGTGTATCCAGCCCTACACGTTCCTGTGGTCGGTCTTCGGCGACAAAGGTACCTCGAAGAACAATCGAATATGGTCGAAGACATTTCCGGGCCAAAACGACTGGATCCAAATCCCTGCTATCGCCCCTGACACCGCGGCGGTGACCCACCACCCCTTCCAAGCCGAGATCGACGCCTTCGTCGACGCCATCCTCAAAGATAGAGAGTGCTTCCTTAACCTCGAGGACGCCGTTAACACGCATGAGGCGGCCTTCGCCGCGCTGCAGTCGGAGAAAGAGAAGAAGCCCGTGAAGCTCCCGCTCCTCTAATCCTCCGTCTTCTTTCTTTTTCAGATCGGTTTTCTCTCAAGGCAGCTTCTACATATTGGCGATGATCGCCTTCCCAAACTCCGAGCATTTCACTTCCTTCGCACCAGTCATGAGGCGGGCTAGGTCGTATGTGACCGTCTGCTGCTGGATCGTTTTCTCCAAGCCTCTGATGACCGTGTCGGCGGCCTCCTGCCATCCCAGATACCCAAGCATCATGACGCCTGAGAGAATGAAGGAGCTGGGGTTGACGACGTCTTTGTTGGCGTACTTGGGAGCGGCGCCGTGGGTGGCCTCAAAGAGCGCGACGCCCGTTTCATAGTTGATGTTTGCGCCTGGCGCCATCCCGATTCCTCCCACCTGAGCGGCGCACGCGTCTGAGAGGTAGTCGCCGTTCAGATTGGGCGTCGCGATGACGTCATACTCGTCAGGTCTCAGCAGCAGCTGCTGGAACATGGAGTCCGCGATCCTGTCCTTTACCACCATCCTTCCTTCACTCGGCTTTCCCGACGCCAACTCCTCTTCCGTGACGGTCATGTCGCCGAACTCCTCTCTGGTGACCTCGTACCCCCACTCGCGGAAGGCCCCTTCCGTGTACTTCATGATGTTCCCTTTGTGGACGATGGTGACGGACTTGCTTTGGTGTTGTAGGGCGTACCGGATCGCTGCGCGCACAAGCCGCTTTGTCCTGGCGACGCTGATCGACTTTAGGCCGATGCCGGAATCCTCGCTGATCACCTCTCCCATCTCCCTTTTGACAAACTCGATCATCTTCTTTGCCTCGGCGGAGCCTTGCTTCCACTCCAGCCCTGCGTAGACATCCTCGATGTTCTCGCGGAAGATGACAACATTGAGCTTGTCGGGATGGACCATAGGGGAGGGGACTTCCGGGAACCAGCGGACGGGCCGTACGCAGGCGAAGAGGTCGAGCTCCTGCCGCAAGGTGACGTTCAAGCTCCTGAAGCCCCCGCCGACAGGTGTTATTAGCGGCCCCTTGATCGCAACGGTGTAGTGTCTGATCGCGTTCACGGTATCCTCCGGCAGAATGTCGTTGTACTTCTGGATTGCGGCTTCTCCTGCCGGCACTTGGAACCAGATGAGCTTCCTCTTTCCATGATATGCTTTCTTCACAGCCGCATCCAAGACAGGCTGACCGGAGCGGAAGATGTCAGGGCCTGTTCCGTCCCCCACGATCACAGGAATAATAGGGTCGTCGGGGACGGCTAGTCTTCCTTTCTCTGAGGTTACCCGTTCTCCTCGCGTGGGAGGTGAGAGATGTCTGAATTGCATGGCAAACGTCACCCTTGCGTGATCCCGGTACTGGATACCCTCGCCAGAATGTTCGTATAAACTTACCTTAGATTCTTCTCTCCGGTCGGTTGGGCGGCTCGCAGCCCCAGCCAACGGCAAGAAAACGTTGAGATGCTTGCTGGGGGGCTTGGTCTTGCGGAAAGCCGAGCGGAGCCCTGCAAGGCAGCTGAAGAAACTACGGAAAAGAACGCGCTGCTGAGTGGAAGTTGAGGAGGCCGCCGGCGATGAGGATTATCCGTTCTCGCTGACCGAAGTCGTATTTCAACGGAATCTCCAGACCCTTAGGGATGTTCTTCAGGACTAGGTGTGATCCTTTCGCGAGTAACGGTGCGACGTTGGAAATGAGGACCGAGTCTCCCTGGTCGATGTGCCCATAGTCGCTGGCGTCTTCGAACATGAAGGGGGGGATCCCCCAGTTGATCAGGTTCGCCGCGTGGATTCTTGCGAACGATTTCGCGATGACCGCTTTGACGCCCAGATACTTGGGAGCGATCGCGGCGTGTTCGCGGCTGGAGCCTTGCCCGTAGTTCTCTCCCCCGACGACTAAGCCTCCGTTCTTCTCTTTCGTTCGCCTGACGAAGGTCGGGTCGGTTCTCTCGAAGACGAATTCCGAGATCGCGGGGATGTTGCTTCTGAGAGGGAGAATGCGGGCGCCTGCAGGCATGATGTCGTCGGTGGTGATGTTGTCGCCCACTTTCAGGAGGACCTCGCCTTCGATCGCGTTGGGCAGCGGTCCGCTGGGAGGCAGCGGCTTAATGTTCGGCCCTCTCCGTATGGTGATGCGCTCCGGATTCCGTGAGGGTTTCACGATCAGGCTGTCGTTGATCTCAAACCTCTGGGGGAGAGCGATTCTCGGACATGGGATCGGAAGATCTCGAGGATCAGTGATCTTCCCCCTCAAAGCCGCTGCAGCTGCCACCTCGGGGCTGCAGAGGTAGACATGAGCGGAAGGCGTTCCGCTCCTACCTTCGAAATTCCTGTTGAATGTTCGCAGGGAGACGCCGCCGCTGGGGGGTGCCTGACCCATGCCGATGCAGGGCCCGCATGCCGCCTCCAAGATCCGCGCCCCCGAGGCGATGAGGCTTGCGAGCGCGCCGTTTCGAGCCAGAGCCTCCAAGACCTGTTTAGACCCTGGGGTGATGACGAGGCTTACCCCGGGGTGGACGCGTCCTCCTTTGAGAATGGCTGCCACGGTCATCAGGTCTTTGTAGGAGGAGTTGGTGCAGCAGCCGATCGCAGCCTGGTCCACGGGGGTCCCCTCCAGCTCCCTGACGGGTGAGACGTTCCCCGGGCTTGGAGGCTTAGCGATGAGCGGCTCAAGCCGCGACATGTCGATCCCCATCGTCTCCGCGCAGTCTCCGTCAGGGAGGATCTCCCGCCACCTGCTGCCCCGGCTTTGACTCCGCAGATACCGCCTCGTCACCGTATCCGAGGGGAAGATTGAGGTAGTCGCGCCGGTCTCAGCCCCCATATTGGCGATCGTCGCCCTCTCCGGGACTTCTAGGCTGCCCGCGCCCTCGCCACAGTATTCGAGGACCTTACCTACTCCCCCTTTGATGTCAAGCCTTCTAAGAACCTCGAGGGCAACATCTTTCGCAGAGACCCAAGGCTGCAGCTTCCCCGAAAGCTGGATGCCGACGACCTTGGGCATCTTTAGGTAGAAGGGGGCGCCCGCCATGGCGACGGCGACGTCAAGCCCTCCCGCTCCGATCGCGACCATACCCGCGCCGCCGGCGGTCGGGGTGTGGCTGTCCGAGCCAAGCAGAGTCTCCCCTGGGACGGCGAACCGCTCCAGGTGAACCTGATGGCATATCCCGTTCCCCGCTTTGGAGAGGTGGATTCCGTATTTCTGAGCGACGCTTTGGAGGTAGAGGTGGTCGTCCGCATTCTCGAAGCTGGTCTGGAGGGTGGTGTGATCGATGTAGCTGACCGAGAGCTTTGTCCTAACGCGTGGGATCTTCAACGTTTCAAACTGGAGGTAGGTCAGGGTCCCGGTCGCGTCTTGGGTGAAGGTCTGATCTATGTTGATGGCGACCTCCTTCCCTTCGACAGGCTCGCCTTCGACAAGGTGCCGCTTGATGATCTTCTCGAAGACCGAGACCATGAATGTTCACGATAGAGGAGGGGAGGGTCGAGCTAAATAGTTTACGATGATGATGTGTGCTTCGGTTCAGTGTGAAGATCGAGGAGGAATGTTATCTCGCATTTTAGAGGGAGCGTCCAAGCTCGGCTGCTTTCTTCGCTATCGCGTCTCCGACCTCGGAGGTCTTCGAGGCGCCTCCGAGATCTTGTGTCCGCACCTTTCCTTCTGCCAGGACCGCGCGAACGGCCTTTTCGACCGCCTCCGCTGACTTGGCTTCACCTAGCGTTTCGAGCATCAGCTTCCCTGCAAGGATTGTGGCCACGGGGTTGATCTTTCCTGAGCCTTTGTATTTGGGTGCGGAGCCGTGTATCGGCTCGAACATGGAGGTTCCGGTAGGGTTGATGTTGGCTCCTGCTGCGACGCCGAGGCCTCCCTGGATCATGGCGCCGAGGTCGGTGATGATGTCGCCGAACATGTTCGGGGTGACGACGATCTGGAACCACTCAGGGTTTTTGACGAACCACATGACGATGGCGTCGACGTAGGTGAACTCGGTCTGGATCGTGGGGTAGTCCTTCTTGACGGTGTCGAAGACCTGCCGCCAGAGCGTGTAGACGTGGGTGAGCACATTGGCTTTGTCGACGCTGGTCACCTTGGTGCGCTTCTGCTTCTCACACATGTCGAAGGCGTAGCGGATGACCCTCTCGGCGCCCCTGCGGCTGATGACCATGAGCTGGTAGGCGATCTCGTCGTGGTCAGAGTCGATGTCGAGGCCGAACTTGATGTTGTAGAGCTTCCGGGCGAGGCTGAAGTCGCTTCTGGTTTTCCCTTTCTTGGCGTTCCCCCCGATCCCTATGTAGGCGTCCTCCGTGTTCTCCCGGATCACATCGAAGTTGATGTCGGCGGGCGTCTTGTCTTTCAAAGGTGTGGGGACGCCCTCGAAGAGCTGGACAGGGCGCAGGTTGATGAACTCGTCGAGGTAGAATCGCAGCGTGAGCAGGATGCCCTTCTCAAGGACGCCGGGCGGGCATCGCGGATCTCCCACCGCGCCCAGATAGATCGCCTTGCACTTCGCCAGCTCTTTCAGCGCGCTCTCGGGGACAAGCTCACGGGTCGAGAGGTAGTGGTCTGCGCCAAACGGGTAATCGATCCACTCCAGCTCGAAGCCGTGAACCTCTGAGACGGCGTCCAGAACCTTCCTTCCCTCCGCGATGACCTCGGGCCCGATACCATCGCCCGCGATCACCGGAATCCTGTAGGTGGCCATTTTGCCTCCCTGGTTGACGAGAGGATGTGATGAGGGCGGTAATTAAGGCTATGGAGATTCCAGATCTTGTTGATCTCTACTCAAGGGTTCAGTGTAGCGCCCGCTTCTGGTTGCGGTGTGGACGCTCGAATGAGGGTTTTGTCTGACCTCTAGACGTCGAGTTAGTCTATGAGAACCTATACCTTTCCTCTACCCAACGCTTCTTGGCTTCATCAGTAAAACGGTATTCCGGACTGACGTAAAACATGTTTAGAACGCTCAGAAGCTCCCCTTTAGATATCTTCCCATCGCTAATTGGCAAAAACAGAACCTCGTCGGCATACCGACTCTCCTCTATCTTCTTTGGAACCCCTACTCCTACAAGTGACATGACAACCCCTAACGCACACCTCAAAAACATGCATGGGAAGACTATCGTTTTATTCGGGATCTCCACCCTTTCGATCTTTATATTTACT
>CAYSNV010000004.1:0-14831 GCA_964432545.1 uncultured Candidatus Bathyarchaeia archaeon
GAGAACTGCTTTGTAGGATAATGATCCTATCTCGGGCCATTGCTTCAAGGAGTAGTCTCTGCCTCTCACCCGCTGTTCGATCATATTGATGCCGCTTTCATACGAGTATGCGATGCCATTTCTGCAGAATTTAACGCCATTATACTGAGGCGGGTTGTGGGAGGCGGTGATGATGGCGCCCGCTTTATCTCCGTAGAAGGTTGAGGCGAAGTATAGAACAGGGGATGAGACCACTCCGATGTCTGTGCAGTCGTGACCTGTTGACAGGATTCCTGCGATGAACGCCTGCTTCAAAGCCGGACTGCTTATTCGTACATCGCTCCCGACAACAACCTCCTCCTCGTCAAGCTCGGATCCGAAAGCCTGCCCTATTTCCAAAAAGGTCTTCGCGTCGATCTCCTCACCATACACTCCCCGGATATCATACGCTCGGAAGATTCCGCCCATCCCTCACACCACTGTGTGACTAAGCGATGATGAGTGTTAAAAATATTGTCAACGCTGCCTCGGAGACTATCGACGAAGGCTATTCAGAAGCACATGGTATTCCGATGTTGAGCGGGTACTTGTCCTTCGGTCAATTCTTTCCTAGAATTCGGTTCATGCTGGCAGATGTCTCCCGTATTAGGCTTTCGGGATGATACTTTGAAGGGAATACTTCTGCGGTGACGTAGCTGTCGTATCCGACTTCCCTCAGGGCTGACATTACTTCAGGCCAGTTCACATCTCCGTATAGGAGGTTTACAAATCCCTCAGCAGTGCCTACCGATCTCCTGAAGTCTTTGAAGTGGACCCTTTTTATCCTCTTTCTTAGAATCCGTATCCACTGTTCTGGAAAACCGAAAAGGAGCACATTTCCCACATCAAAGTAAACCCCTACGTGGGGGCTGCCAACGGAATCCACAAAGCTCTTCATTTCGAGTGGGCTGAGCAGGAACTTGTTCCAGACATTCTCAACTCCAACGCTCACTTTGTATTTCTCGGCGGTCGGGGCGAGTTCTCTCAGAGCCGCGAGTGATCGTTCGTACACCTTGTCGTAGGAAACGATAGGGAAGTCAGGCCTGAAGAAGACGTCTACTGCACCGGGGACCACAAGGATCGTATCGACTCCGAGCCAGCTTGCTACCTCCAACATCTTTCGAACGATGTCTTTCGCCTTTTTTGACTCAGAGGGGTCGTCGCTTGTTAGAGAATAGTTCCATAAAAGCCCGGTTGCCAGACTGCTCAGCTCAATCCCTATGGAGTGCGCCTCTTTGACAGTCTTTTTGGCATCATTTCTGGTCGATGTGAGGGCTATCTCTCCCTCTTCTGCGAGGGCCACTTCAATTCCTTCGAACCCCGCATTTTTCGCCGACTCGAAGCAGTCTTTCAGGTTCATGTTGGTTGGGAACGCCCATTGGCTGATGCTTTTTTTCATAGAAAACCCTTCGAACCCATTCGTAACTATATTTTCCGCCGACATTATAAGACTTGTGAGTGACTATTCAACAAATCTAGGAAATCAGGTTTGTACGGCAGGTTTTTGCGTGTTTGCACAGATCAAAAGCTATATTTCATAGTGGACAGATCTAGTTACGATGCAGAATTAGCAGTGCAGGTCACATTTCATGAGGGGAAGATTGTTGAAAGCTGCCGGAGTACAGTTCAATCCTGAAATCTCATTAAAAGATGAGAATGTAAAAAGATGCGTGAAGATGATTGAAGAGGCAGGTGAGAATGAGGCTCGTCTGATCGTTTTTCCCGAGTGCGCGATTACAGGATACGCTTTTGATTCACGGGCTGAGGTGGAACTGTACGCCGAGAGTATTCCCGGACCGCTGACTGGAACTGTGACATCACCTTGCAGAAAGTTGAACGTATTTGTCATCCTCGGCTTGGTGGAACAGGTGGGGCGACAGCTGTTCAACGCAGCGGTCTTTATCGGCCCTGACGGGCTGATTGGGAAGTATCGGAAGATTCACTTGCCCTACCAGGGACTAGACCGCTTCGTGGATCACGGTGATGAGCCTTTCAAGGTCTACAGGACAGATCTCGGATCGATCGGGGTCAACATATGCTACGACTCCTTTTTCCCTGAGAGCTCACGTGTCCTCTCCTTGATGGGCGCGGAGCTTGTCGCCCTCCCGACAAATTGGGCACAAGGTGTCCAATTCTACTCAGACCACTTGATACAAACCCGCGCCTTGGAGAATCATGTCAACTACATCGCGGTAAATCGTATCGGCGCGGAGAAGGGGTTCACTTTCTACGGAAGGAGCAAGATAATCGATTACGCAGGGAAAGTTCTTGCAGAAGCGAGCAGTGGAAAGGAAGAGATAATCTACGCAGACATTGATCTGCCTGCGGCTCGAAACAAGAGAGTGGTACGTATTCCGGGCGAGTGGGAAGTCGATCTCAATCGTGATCGCAGACCCAGCTTCTACCATCTAATCGCTGAAGAGTAGGCTTCTCGCGTGTAAGACATAATAGGGCCTTTGCTGAACCACTGCGTGGTGAGAGAGTGTGCCTGCCGCGAGGGTGCACGTGCACGTGAAAGGACTGGTGCAGGGGGTCTTCTTCCGGTTTGAGACCAGCAGGGTGGCGAAGCAGAATAGAGTATGCGGCTGGGTGAAGAACCTTCGAGACGGCAGTGTCGAAGCGGTGTTCGAAGGGGAGAAGGAGGATGTTGAGAGAGTAGTCGCCTTTTGCCGGAAAGGACCGCCGGGCGCCATTGTCAGCGACGTCGAGGCGTCGTGGGAGCCATGGCGCGGACAGTTCAAGAATTTTCGAATCACCTATTAAGGTGTAGCCAACTCCGAAAAACCTTATATGTTTTGCGCGTGGTAGCAGTTAGAAACAATAGAGATCCCCCTCATTGACAGTTTCCTAATCACCCGAATCAGAAGACCTAACCAGGGAGTATTGACGCAAAAGTTGGAAAGGGAAACCTCCCGATGAACGCGAAGGTTGTAACTGAACAGTCAGTACGAAACTTCATAGACCGACTTATCCTGCAGTATCAGGTCTACGGACCGACAGAGAAGAGAAATCACTACGTTTTCGACGAAGTCTCGTCAGGCAGTCAGGTTGACCTGAGCTACCAAACCACGATACTGCCTCCGAAGAAGTTTCTCATCCCCCAATGCGAGGTGCTTCTGACACTGAGGAGAGATGGGACGGCAGTTACTCAAGCGCCTGAATTCCATAGGAAGCAGTTGATCTTTGGAATCCATTCATGTGATCTGAATGGGATATCCCTTCTTGACAGGGTCTTTCTCAACGATTTCCCCTCGGAGAATTACAGAAAGAGGAGGAACAACTTCGTCTTGGTCGCCTTATCCTGCAGCGAAGTCGCAGACACATGTTTCTGCTCATCGCTGGGAACGGGCCCTTCAGTGAGAGATGGGTTCGACCTTCTTCTTACACCTGTAAGGAAGGGATACCTCATAGAGTCCGGGTCTAAGGAAGGCGACAAGCTTCTAGCCCAGATTGAGGGGAGCAGCGCATCGGCTGAAGACCTTGCCTGCAAAGAAGAGCGGATCGAAGAGGCTAAGAAGAAGTTTACGCGTTTCATCGACACGGAGAACCTCTCCGAACTGTTTGAGAAGAACCTGAACCACCCAATATGGCGGAGGCTTGGCGACATAGATCTCGCCTGCGCACAATGCATCAACTCATGTCCCACCTGCTACTGCTTCGACGTCCGGGATAAGCTCTCCATCGACATAAGGGAGGGCAGTAGGTATACGGAGTGGGACGCATGCTTCCTGTTGGAGTTCTCTGAAGTTGCCTTAGGCGGGAATTTCAGAAGAGACCGAGCTGATAGAGTTCGACAGTTCATGGGGCATAACCTTGGCTGGGGAGGGGCAGCCCAACATCGTGGTTCACCCATCAGGTTCAAATGCGTCGGCTGCGGTCGCTGCATCAGAACATGCCCGGTCCGCATCGATATTACTGAAGTCGTTGCCGAGTTAAGGGGTGACAAACATGC
The DNA here is from genome assembly GCA_964432545.1 of uncultured Candidatus Bathyarchaeia archaeon. Lineage (GTDB taxonomy): Archaea > Thermoproteota > Bathyarchaeia > 40CM-2-53-6 > DTGE01 > CAYSNV01. The sequence continues at coordinate 3,971 of CAYSNV010000004.1, forward strand.
AAAACCCGTATAGAACAGCATCGGCAGTAATCACGAAAATAAGGAAAGAAACCAAAGACACAAAAACGTACACTCTAAAGTATATCGATCCCGTTGGCAAAGACCAAACGGCCTTTCAGCCAGGCCAATTCATCATGATCTCAATCTTCGGCTATGGTGAAGCGCCTTTCTCGTTAAGCTCTTTTGACGACAACGCAGCATTTGAGATCACTGTCAGAAAGGTCGGCAGCCTAACTACTGGTCTTGACACCTGCAAAGAAGGGGACAGGGCGGGAGTGCGGGGACCCTACGGACGCGGCTGGCCACTTCGTGAGGCTGAAGCCAAGGACATGTTGATCGTTGCAGGAGGGATCGGCATGGCACCTCTGAAACCTGTCATTCAGCACATCGCTGGGAATAGAAGTCAATATAGGAAACTTGAAATCCTCTATGGTGCGAGGACTCTAGACGACATGCTCTTTGTCGACGAATTCTCATCATGGAGAAAGATAAAAGACACGAATCTATTGCTCACCGTCGACTCCATTCCCGAGGGCGTGGTGTGGGACCATAAGATAGGCGTCGTTCCCATGCTCTTCAATGACATGGAGACATCGGCCAGTAATTCAATCGTAATGACATGCGGGCCCGAGATCATGATGCACTTCGTTGCCCGAGACCTTTTGTCGCGAGGGTTCCGCGAGGACCAAGTGTTCGTCTCTCTTGAAAGAAGGATGAAATGTGGCATAGCGCAGTGTGGACACTGCCAAATCGGGGCCAAGTATGTCTGTAAGGATGGGCCTATCTTTCCGTATAGCGAGTTGATAGGGCTACCTGATCTAAGAATATAGAAGGGGCTGGAGATGGGGGATAAACCCAAGGTAGCTGTGGTGAAGTTGACAGGCTGTGCGGGCTGTCAGATGGAGTTCCTCCGCTTGGAGGATGAGTTTCTAGACATCATCAACTCCGTAGATCTCGCGTACTTTGTAATGGCTAGGAGTAATAACAGAAATGGTCCTTTTGATCTGGCGTTCGTAGAGGGATCCGTATCAACTCCACGGGAGCTGAATGAGCTACGAGAACTGCGAGAGAAGACGAAGACGCTGATAGCCTTTGGAGACTGCGCCTGCACAGGTTGCATACCATCCATATTGAACTGGGTTCCCCCAGTGACTTCTGCGAAGGTGTACGAGAACTTCTCCGCCATCCATCTAAAGAAAGAGTCCTTTCAAAGAATCATCCCCTTACATGAGCTTGTTAAGGTCGACATTCAGCTCAAGGGATGCCCACCTCACAAAGACATGATCGTTGAGACTGTAAAAGCTGCGTTGATTGGCACCAAGCCATACCTGCGCCGTCATCCTGTCTGCGTAGAATGTAAGCTCAAGGAAAACATCTGTCTGCTAACGTTTGACAAGAGGCCATGCATGGGGCCTGTGACTTCTGGGGGCTGCGGCGCCATTTGCCCGACAGCAGGCAGAGTGTGCGAAGGATGCTATGGACCTATGAGTGACGCAAACGCCGCATCGCTGGCTCGGGAGTTACTGGAAGGCTGCGGGCTCTCTGAAGAAGATGTTGTTAGAAGATTCCGAAAGTACGCAGGGATGACCCCAGCGTTCGCAGAGGAGGCGGAGTCCCTGTAATGCCAGTAAAGGACATCGACGTTGATTACATTGCAAGGGTTGAAGGGCAAGGTCAACTCAGGATTAGGACCCTCGATGGAAACGTTGATCTCGTCGAGTTCGGGATTTTTGAGCCCCCCAAGTTCTTCGAGGCCTTTCTCCTAGGTAGAAAGTACACAGAGGTACACGAGTTGACCTCACGCATATGCGGAATATGTCCGGTTCCCCATCAGATAGCCGCACTGCGCGCAGTAGAGAACGCGATGGGCATCGAAGTCAGCGAGCAGACCGAGGCGCTACGAAAACTACTCAGTTACGGCTCCCACATTCAAAGCCACGTCCTTAGCCTCTACTTCCTTACAGCACCTGATTATCTCGGGTATGACAGCATTATTACGATGGCAAAAGATAAGCCTCAGCTTGTCAAGCGCGCCCTGAAACTGAAGAAGCTGGGAAATGATATTGAAGAAGTGGTCGGTGCGCGAGCTGTCCATCCCACTGCCGCCGTAGTTGGTGGTTTTACAGAGATACCGAAAAAAAGGAAGATGGAGGAGCTTAAACGGAGACTCGTTGATAGTATGAGTGATGCGGTGGAGACCGCAAGGTTCGCATCTAGATTAGAGCTACCCAAGTTCGAGAGGAGATGCGAGCACATAGCGTTAGGGAGCAATAATGAGTATCCCATCATCAAAGGCAGGCTGGTATCCACTGAGGGTTTGAACGTTGAGGAAGTGCAGTATCGGCAGTTTTTCAAGGAGTCTCAAGTAGACTATTCATGGGCCAAGCATTCAACGGTAGTTGATCGAGGATCATTTCTTGTAGGGCCGTTGGCGCGTGTCAACCTCAATCATAAACGAATGTCGGAGAGATCTCAAGAGCTTCTTGATGAAGCAGGCTTCAAGCCGCTGGTCTTTAATCCCTTCATGCATGTGGTTGCGAGAGCCGCAGAGGTTGCAAATGCTGTTGAAACATCAATAGAGATCATCGATAATCTAAAGTATGAGGACGAAGCTGTGGTGGAAGATAGCTTTAAGCCAAAAGCTGGCGAAGGCTATGCCGTTGTAGAGGCACCTCGGGGAATACTGTACCACAACTATAGGTTCAACGATGAGGGAATTGTAGAAAAGGCGGACATTGTTACACCCACGGCGCATTTCGCGCGAAACGTTGAAAACGACCTCAGAGAATTCGTGCCCCAAATCATCGCTAACCCGCTCAAAGCTGCAACCTTAAGGTGTGAGATGCTTGTAAGAGCGTACGATCCCTGTATCTCATGCTCGGTCCACCTGCAGAAGGTAGACAAGAGAACGGCGTGAATGCCGATACCACTTCGTTAAGGGATCTAGGAAAAGCCCTCTGATAGATACGAGGGTTACATCCGTCTCAAGGGTTCTGTATCTTCCGGTGGCTTGCGCTTTGACTTCTGGAAGGTAATATCTCTTCCCAAGCCCAGTAGAGTTCTCAGCGTTGTAAGGGTCTTTTCCACCTCAGGAGGCGTTTCACACCGGTTCTCCAACACGATCCTTTCCATTATTTCCGCCTTCTTGACCGCTGCCAAGCTATTCTTGCCGTATTCTCTTTCAAACCCTTCACGGAAGGCTTGAGAGAGGCTGGATCGGTTTAGGAGATAAAGGGTGTAATCAAGGGCTGAGCAGATCAGGTTGCGGCCCTCCTCGCTACAGCTATGCAGACGCTCGCCCGCCCTCAACTGCTCGTAGAGTGATTCAAAATAGTCTTTTAAGTAGCCGCCGTATTGAAACCCCTTCTTTCGCACTTGCTCCTTGATCCAGAAGTCGAACAGTAGTGTCCGTAGCTTTTCTGCAATTGCCTTGACGTCCGTATCGCGCGGGTTCACGGGCATCGGTGTAATGCTAACCCAAGTCTTGTCGCATGACTGAACCGCTCTGTAGATTTCATGCGCGACATCGTCTGTACCGCAGAGATCGGAATTGTATTCCAACGTGAACCTATTCTCACCGGCTTTCTTGAGACTTGTCCGTGACGGCAACGTCGGCCGAGGGGAGAAGATGATTCGCACATTATGATCCTTCTTCACGTCTTCGAGAATGTGGAGTAGCCTGTCTACGTCGAACATGGAATGCGCCCTCTACTTTCTTCTCTTCCTGGAGAGAAAGCTTTTTCGCTTACGAGGTCTTGTTCTCTTTTTGCTTCTCTCTCCTGATAGACTTTCGCTTTTTCTACGTCGAGAACTCTTACAACTTCCACTTAAATCCGCTGTGGGATTGTTTACAGTTTTTTAAACGAACTACGAATAAATTGAGAAATAGGCAGAGCATCGATGTATACTCGGTGACCTTCATGGGAAAAGCGAAGATGGTGAAAAAGAAAAAGAAGGCTAAATAGCTTCCCTCCGTGAATTTTCTCTCTGAATTTTTTATGCAAACTTTAAAAGGAACCTCCGTTACGTTAAAAACATATTATTGACATCAACGCTCAACTATGGTGCCCGATCAGGATGGCTGAAAACCAGAGATTCAATGACATATTCGTTCCCAAGGCCTACTTCATCACCAGCGGCGAAGGCCTCAGCGGAGAATCCGCGTTAAACGCGTTCGACGACGCGTTAAGTGAAGCCCGGATTGACGAATGCAACCTCGTTTACGTCTCATCGATCATTCCTGCAGACGCGGTCGGCGTGAAGCCGAGGCGCATCACCCCCGGCACCATCACGTTCGCCGTTGTCGCCAGGATGGATGGTGATGAAGGAGAGGTGATCGGGGCGGGAATCGGCTACAGCCGCTGCCGCACTAAGAAAGGTCCGTCATACGGGTTCGTCGCCGAGAATCACGGCTACAAGGATTCGAAGACGCTTGAGGATGAGCTGTTGAAGAGGCTGCAGAAGATGGCTACGTCGCGGAGCATGAAACTCGTCGACCCGAAAGTCGTCACCCGAAGCATGCGGGTTCCGAAGGACAGGTACGGCTGCTGCGTCGTCGCGTTCATCTACCTCCCGCTCGGCCAGAGCCCGAACAAGGCTAGATGACCCCTAGTGCTGTAGACCGATTCCGCATACTCTCGGCCTTTTTCTCCTGATATGCGAGGAACCAGATCGACTGGTTACAGTGCGCGCGTGACCCCTTGTGGGCCGGCCTACCCGCATCGTTGACTGTGTCCAAGAATCTCTGCTCGAATGCCGTGACTTCCATCCGCCTTAGGCAATTCCCAGTAGCTCTCAGGGATGGCAGATTCGATCGATTTATTAGAGCTGCTTTGGCAACTGATTCTCTAGGAAGGTGCGAAGACAGGTGGCGCTGTTCAAAGGGAGGCATGGAATCATCCCGGCTTGCGATGTCGCAGAGCTGACGGTCCTGGAGGAGCTGGTGCGGGAGACCTCGGACTTGGAGTTCGTCCAAGGGTACAAGATCGGCATTCTCACCGTCCTGCCCAATGGCCTAGTTGCTGCGGTTCAGGCAATCCGCAAGTACTCAGAGCTTCCCGTAATCTATGATCACCAGAAGTTCGGAACAGATATCCCCGAGATCTGTGGCGGTCAGATCCTCAAAACCGTGAAAGACACGGGCGTCGATGGGTTGATCATCTTCCCTCAAGCCGGGATCGAGACTCTGAAGGCGACGGTGAGCACGTGTCTCCGTGTAGGGCTCACGCCTCTGGTGGGGGGAGAGATGACCCATAAAGGATATCTGACCGGAGAGGGAGGCTACATCGAGGACGGAGCCCCTGCGCGCATATACGCTGACGCAGCAAAGTGCGGTGTCGAATACTACGTCGTCCCGGGCACCAGGGTTGAGGCGATGACTCGCTACAAAGGCTTGCTGGAGAGAAGCGTGAAGGCTCCCAAGTTCCTTTTCCCCGGTGTCGGCTCGGGTCAGGGCGGAGACGTCAGGAGGGCCTTCGACGCGGTAAAGCCGCACAGCGGCTACGCCATCGTCGGTCGAGGGATCTACGCCTCGCCCGACAAGAGGACGTCAGCGATGAACTTGTGGAAAGAAGTCGATTACCCCTGAACTCTTCTATCTATTTCACGCGTAGCCCCCTGCACATTTGAAGACGTGTTTGCGAGCTTAGTGTGCGAGGCGACTGTACAAGCTCCAGTGGCGGGAATTCATCTGACAGCAGGGTTAAAATAACTGCCGAAGTGGGTATAGTAAGAAGTATTGGGACAGCCTGTTCGATTTGCTCCGGTGGTGTAGCCCGGTTAAGCATAGCGGCCTTTCGAGCCGTTGATCGCGGGTTCAAATCCCGCCCGGAGCACTCCCCTGAAAGTCACCATTGACTTCGTTTCTTACCAATTCGAAAAACAAGTCTCAGATCTCAGTTTTGGAATCGAAACCCAAATAAAGAGGCGAGGCTCTAACAATTACGCGTAGATTGTAGAATGAGGTGTATTTGATTTGTCGATGTTCGCAGCCCCAGGCGGATACGATAGGGCTATAACCGTCTTCTCTCCGGATGGCAGGCTGTTCCAGGTGGAGTACGCCTCGGAGACTGTGAAAAGGGGCGCGACCGTTCTGGGGATCGTATGCCCGGACGGCGCCGTCTTAGCGGCTGAGGAGAGATCGACCTCAAAGCTTCAAGATCCTTCCTTCATGTGGAAGATCTTCCAGATCGATGAGCACATCGGAGCGGCTGTCGCGGGGTTGAGCTGTGATGCTCACATCCTCGTCGACCAAGCGAGGATCTACGCGCAGTCGAATAGACTTCTCTACGACGAGCCTATCGACGTGGAGATCCTCACCCGGAGGATTGGAGAGATCGAGCAGCTCTACACCCAGCACGCAGGCGTTCGGCCGTTCGGCCTCTCCCTCCTGTTCGCAGGCGTCGACCCGAAGGGCAGTAGACTGTTTTGGACCGACCCCAGCGGCGCTTTCCTCGCCTACAGGGCGTGGGCGATTGGCGCTGGTGGCGACGGAGCAAACGAGATCCTCGAGGCCGAGTACAAGGACGACATGAAGCTTGAGGATGCCATCAAGCTCGCCATCAAATGTATGATCAAGGTCTTTGAGGGGAAGGCGGAAGCGCAGAAGATGCGCATCGCGACGATCCACGCCGAGACCAAGAAGTTCAGGAAACTCACCACCGAAGAGGTGGAGAAGTTCATCAAGAGGCTCGGCTGACGCAAGAGCGGGTAGGGGAATGACTGAGAAGTTCACGACCGCGCGTATCTCGATCGGCGGCGAGAAATTCGAGATCCTGGTGAAGCCTGATCCGGCGCTGGTACAGGCAGGGTGAAAAGCTGGGGATTACGCAGATCCTGGGGATAGAGGAAGTATACGGCGACGCGAGCAAGGGTACACGCGTCTCCTCTGAGAAGCTGCAGAAGAGCTTCGGGACGCAGGATCTCCTACAGATCGCGGAGCGGATCATCAAAGAGGGGGAGCTCCAGCTCACGACAGATCAGCGGAGGAGGCTGGTCGAGGATAAGAAGAAGCAGATCATCGCCTTTATCTCGCGCAACAGCATCGACCCTAGAAGCGGTGCGCCCCATCCACCCTTGCGCATAGAGCAAGCCCTCGGTCAGATTCGGGTCACCATCGACCCTTTCAAGAGCGTTGAAGAGCAGTCGAAGATCGTCATCGAGCACCTGCGCAAGCTTCTCCCCATCAAGATTGAGAGCATGAGAATCGCGGTCAAAATAGGCCCCGAGTACGCGGCGAAGGCCTACAACATTGTAAAGAACTTTGGCAACGTCAGCAAGGAGGAGTGGCGCAAGGACGGTTCTTGGAGCGGCGTCCTCGAGATGCCCGCAGGTTTATATGGACCCTTTATCGATAAGATTGGGAAAGCAACGCGCGGAACGGTCCAAGCTCAGCCCTTAACCTAGCCGAAAGACCTTCTTGCGGAAGAGGCGTCACAGAAGTTGACGGTATATGTTCAGAATAGAGAACTAGTCATCCCCGGCGAAGTCCTGACGGATGGGGGCTTCACGGCAGGAGCGAACACGTACCTGCAGGATCAAAAGATCTACGCATCCAAGATAGGGCTCGCCGAGATATCAGAGAACAGGGTTAGCGTCGTCCCCCTCAAAGGATGCTACATCCCCCACGTAGACGACCAGGTCATCGGCAGGATAACGGACATCGGCCTTTCGGGGTGGCAGGTCGACCTCGCCGCACCCTACCCCGCCATGCTCCCAGCCTCCGAGGCCATCAGGAGACCACGGTCAGACACCAAGCCCGAACTCTCAAGAATCCTCGATACTGGAGACCTGATCGTGGCGAAGGTGATAGCATTTGACAGGACGCGCGATCCCCTTCTCTCGATCAAAGGCCCCGGGCTGGGAAGAGTCACCGCCGGCAGGGTCGTCAAGATCTCACCCACCAAAATCCCCCGTCTTATCGGCAGAAAAGGCTCCATGGTCGACATGATCAAGAAAGAGACCGGAAGCCAGATCGTGATCGGCCAAAACGGGGTCGTCTTGATCTCCAACAAGATCCCCGCCTACGAGCGGATCACGATCTCCGCCATCCACAAAATAGAACGGGAAGCGCACACCGAAAGGCTGACCGACAGAGTGAAAGAAATGATCAGGAGGAAGATGGAGAATGGCAACGTATCTACAGGTTCAGATCCCCGAAAGACTGATTGATGAGAATAGTTCAAGAGTCGACGGAAGGCGACCTGACGAGCTTCGCCCCATCAAGATGGAGGTCGGAGTCTTAGACAAGGCTGATGGATCAGCCTACCTTGAGCAGGGAAAGAACAAGATTCTGGTCGCCGTCTACGGGCCCCGCGAGGCACACCCCAAACACATCGCCATCACCGACCGTGCGAACATCCGATGCAGATACCACATGGCCCCCTTTTCCACCGAGGAGCGGCGGTCCCCCGCGCCATCGCGGCGGGACATGGAGCTCTCGAAAGTGATCAGGGAGGCCTTGGAACCCTCAATCCTCTCCCAGCTCTACCCCCGCACCACACTGGACATCTTCATTGAAATCCTCCAGTCGGATGGGGGCACCCGCTGCGCCGGCATAACAGCAGCCTCGCTCGCCCTAGCCAACGCGGGCATCCCGCTTAAAGAGATGGTCGCCGCCTGCGCCTCCGGAAAGGTCGGAGGCCAACTCGTCTTGGATCTCAGCGACCCGGAGGACAAGTACGGGCAAGCCGACCTGCCGGTCGCGCTGATGCTCAACTCCGAGTCCATCACGCTGATCCAGATGGACGGCTCCCTCACCCAGCAGGAGTTCAACACCTGCCTGGAGATGTCCATTAAAGCCTGCAAGACCATCAACCAGATGCAGAAAGAGGCGCTTAAGAGGAAGTATCTCCCGATCGAAAAGGTCATAGAAAAGGAGACCGCGGAGGAGGAACAGTAATGTCCTTGACACCCCACCTCCCGCCCCTCGCGAAGATAGAGCAGAAGACGCTCGTCGACCTGATAGCAGGAGGCAAGAGGCTTGACGAGCGGTCGGCAACCGATTACCGGGAGATGAAGATCGAAGTCGGCGTCATCGACAAGGCCGAAGGCTCCGCGCAGGTGCATCTGGGGAAGACGAAGATCATGGTCGGCGTGAAGGTTGACGCCGGGGAACCCTTCCTGGACACGCCGGACCAAGGTGTCTTGACGGTCAACGCGGAACTCGTGCCCTTGGCCTCACCGGAGTTTGAGCCCGGCCCCCCTGGCGAGAACGCGATCGAGCTGGCACGGGTCGTCGACAGGGGGATACGGGAGTCAGGCGCCATCGACATCAAGAAGCTCTGCGTAATCCCCGGGAAGAAGGTCTACGTGATATTCGTTGACGTGTACGTGCTGGATCACGACGGCAACCTCATCGACGCGGCCGCGATCGCCGCCTTCGCAGCCCTCCTCAATGCCAAGATCAGGAAATACGAGCTCTCGGGCGAGACGGTCACCTTCACCAGCGAGTACGAGCCGCTCCCGATCCAGAACTACCCGTCCACCATCACCACGGTCAAGATCGGCAACTCGCTCATCATCGACCCCAGCCTCGGTGAGGAGAACGTCGCAGAGGCGCGACTCACCGTCACCGTCGACAAGGACGACAAGATCTGCGCGATGCAGAAGGGAGGCCTCGGCACCTTCACCCGCAAAGAGGTTGAAACCACCGTCGCCAACGCGATCGCAAAATCAGGCGAGATCCGCCAAAAGATACTGGAGGCAGCGAACAGGTAATGGGCAAGAAGACAGGAGTCTCCGCATCCTTCGGCTCCCGATACGGGACGATGGCCCGCAAACGGTACACCGCGATCATGAAAACCCTTAAAGAGAAGCATGAGTGTCCCAGCTGCGGCCATCCCACCGTCAGGCGAGAAAGCTTCGGAATATGGGCATGCAGAAAATGCGGCTACACATTCGCCGGGGGCGCCTACACACCCACCACCAAAGTCGGCGCCGCCGCGACACGAGCCGTCGGCCTCAAAGAGGCGAAAAAGCCGGCGGAGACACCGGGGAAGCCGGGGCCCGTCCCGGCGGCCGAAGCCGAGGAGTGAGGATAAGGTCCGCGTGATCGTCCTCACCACCAGCAGAAACCCCGCCCCCGGAATCCGCAGCTTCACACGCGACCTCTCCCACATCCTCAGCGCAACAGTTCTCACGCGCGGCAAGACGAACCTCCGCGGGTTAGACGCCGCGGTCAGAGAGCTCAACGCCGAGAAGCTCATTCTCGTCTCCCGCGGTCCAAGCGGCCCGGGAAGACTCGAATTCAAGAAGCTCCATCGTGGCCACCTCACCTCAGTTCCCCCCACGATCCTCCTGTCCACCGTCAGACTGAGAAGAGAGTACAACGTCCACGGAAGGTTCAAGGTTGACTCCGTCACCTGCCAGGACTCCGAAGACCTCATGCTGAAACGCTTCACCATCGCGCTCTCCGAGTTCCTCAACATCCCTCTCGCTGAGGAGGCCCGAGGCTCCAAGGCCTCACTACACGTCGCGAAGACGCCATCCCACCGAATCTTCGTGACCGTGATGGACCACGATGGAAAAAGAGAGGTCGGCCCCTCGTTCATCATACACCACCTCATCTGGGAGACGGAGAGATGAGGAAAGACTCCTCTGAAATTGAAATCCGCCTGCGCCTCCCCACCTCTCACCACGCTAAGACGTTCGTCACCGCGATTCAACCTGAAATAGGAGACGAGCGCTCCACGCGGTATCACGTCTACGCGAGCTCTTGCGGCAGGGACATCACGCTGAGGATAGCCGCACGCGATCTCACCGCCCTCCGGGCAGCTGTAAACACCTACCTCCGCTACGTCAACATGTGGTGGCGGATGATCACATCCTTGGGGAGAGCGAAGCCGGCAGCCTCCTCCAGAAC
>CAYSNV010000004.1:14841-18947 GCA_964432545.1 uncultured Candidatus Bathyarchaeia archaeon
CCAGAACAGCTTCCTCCCTCCCGCCCGCAAGTGATTGCACAAAGCATAGCGGGAACCCCACAGAGTTTATTACAAACCTTACGGGAACGGAGGGTATTAAAGGAGGATGAAGCTGTGAGTGAAGCTGAACTGCCACCTCAAATCCAAGAGCAGCTGGCGCGGTTGCAGCAGATGCAACAGACTCTGCAAGCGGTCGTCTCCCAGAAGCAGCGACTTGAAATCGAGTTGAGCGAGACGGACAAAGCCGTCTCAGAGCTGGAGAAGATCACCGACGAAGCCCCAGTCTACAAGATGGTAGGGGGCATCATGATACGGGCGGAGAGACAGGGCCTGCTGACCGAGCTGAAAGACCGGAAAGAGCTTTTGAACACACGCGTCACGGTCCTCGCCAAGCAGGAGGATCGGGCCCGAACACGGGTGAGAGAGATCCAGGACAGCCTCCAGCAGAGACTCGCCCCCCCTGGCGCGAGGCCATCCTAGGATTTCCATCCCCTCCTTAGGTAAACGGTTTTGAGAGAGGCTGAGCGACTAAAAGCACAGATCAGAGAATCGAAAAGAGCCGCGATAACAAGCCACCAGAACGCTGACCCAGATGCGGTTTGCGCCGCCCTCGCCCTCAGATACCTGCTGAAGGAGATAAACCCGCGATTAAGGGCCAGCTTCATCTTTCCCGACGGCGTAAGCGAGGTCTCCGGCCGCATCCTCCAATTCTACAACGTCAGACCGCCCGGGGATGAATCCTTCAGGGACGCCGACATCCTCTTCATCGTCGATGCAAGCTCAACGATGATTCTAGGGCCTCTTGAACGAGAGTTCAGGGAGTACACGGGGAAAGTCGCGATCATCGATCACCACCCCCCCGCCAAGAACCTGCGAGCCGCTGCTTGGCTCCCCTACATCGACGAGGCAGCGACCTCGGCCAGCGAGGTGGTCTTCAACCTCTTTGAGAGCGCGCGAATCAAGATCCCAAAAAGGATCGCCCAGATCATCTTGACCGGAATGATGTTTGACTCCGGCTACTTCTCGATCGCCACCGCAAACACCTTCAGGGTCGCCGCAGCCCTCTGCAGCAGTGGCGCCCGCGTCGAAGACTCCCGGGCGCTCCTTCAATCCCGCATGAGCAGGTCAGAGAAGATCGCCCGCCTCAAGGCTGCGCAACGATGCACCGTAAAAGATATCAACGGATGGATCTTTGTCTGGTCGCAGGTCAAGTCCCATCAAGCCTCCGCGGCGCGAGCCCTTCTCAACCTGGGAGCGGACATCGCCATGGTTCAAGGAGGAGAACAAGAAGACTTCAGAATCAACTTTAGAGCATCCTATGAGTTCACCGACAAGACAGGGATCCACCTAGGGAGAGACGTCGCCCAACCGCTCGGCCAAGCCTTCAAAGGCGAAGGCGGAGGCCACGACAGGGCAGCGGGCTTCAACATCAAGGAGAGCGGACAGGAAACGAGTAAACTGGTAGACCACGTGATCAATATCCTGAAAGAGAAAATAGGCGCCCCCGTCCCAGAAACGAGTGAAAGTAGAAGATTATAAATCACACCCCCGCCTCTCCGACAGTGAAGACTTGAAAAGAAGTCTAAGAGTTCAGCGTGGCAAAGGGTGAGAACCATACCGCTCATAAATGTCGAAGACCTCTCGTTCACCTATTCAGGCGCCAGCGCTTCCTCACTCCAGAACATCAACCTCAGAGTGGACAGAGGCGAATTCGTCATCCTAACTGGCCTCAGCGGGTGCGGAAAAACAACCCTCTGCCGATGCCTGAACGGGTTAATCCCCCACTTCTATCCCGGCCAGCTCACCGGGAAGATAGAGGTCGCAGGCCTAGATGTACAGCACCGTCAGCCGCATGAGCTGGCGAGATACGTGGGGCTTGTGTTCCAGAATCCTGAGAACCAGCTCTTCTCCCTCACCGTGGAGAGAGACCTTGCCTTCGGGCCGGAGAACATCGGCCTCCCCCGCGCTGAAACCCGCCGGCGCGTTGAAGAGGCGCTGCACACGCTCAACTTCGAGCAGCTGCGCCACCGCGCCCCCTACGAGCTTTCAGGAGGCCAGCAGCAGAAGGTCGCCATCTTTGCTGTCCTGACGATGCAGCCGGAGGTCATCATCTTGGACGAGCCGACATCCTTCCTCGACCCCAAGTCCGCACACGAGATCCTAGAGTTGATCCACCAGCTGAACAGGGAGCGGGAGAAGACGATCATCCTCGTCGAGCACAGGCTCGACCTCGCCTCGCAGTACGCGGACAGAGTCGTGGTGATGGACAAGGGCAGAATCGTCCTCAACGGTCCGCCCCGAAGAGTCTATTCGGAGAAAGCCTACCTTATCGGCATAGGCGTCCCCAAGCTCACCCTCCTGTTCAACCGGCTACGGAAAGACAGACTCCATGTTCGCGGCAACCCCATCACCGTCGAAGAGGCGTACACAAGACTCGTGGAGGCGATCGCCCGTGATTGAGATCGACGATCTCTCCTTCACCTTCCCCAACGGGTATAAAGCCCTCAACGGCGTCGACCTGACGATCTCCGACAACGAGTTCATCGCCCTCATGGGAGAAAACGGCGCCGGAAAAACGACGCTGATAAAACACCTCAACGGGCTTCTCAAACCGACGAGGGGAGACGTGACCGTCGACGGCGTCAACACTAAACGGGCGAGCGTCGCCTCAATCTCGCGGAAGGTCGGGCTGGTGTTCCAGAACCCCGATCACCAACTCTTCTGTGAAACCGTCAGAGAGGAGGTCGCATTCGCCCTCCGGAACTTCGGCCACAAAGAGGACGTCATCAGCAAGCGCGTACAATGGATCTTGCAGACCCTCGACCTCTCGCAGTACGCCGACTCCTCACCGTTCACTCTCAGCGGTGGCGAAAGGAAGAGAGTCGCCCTCGCCTCCGTTCTGGCCTGGGATCCCAAGTACATCATCCTCGACGAACCGACCATCGGCCAAGACTACCTGCAAAAAGACCGCCTGCGAAACTTCCTCCTCCAGCTCACCTCACAGGGGAAGACGGTCCTCATCGTCACCCATGACGTGGAGTTCGTCGCGGAATGCAAACCCACGATCGTCCTGCTCTCCAAAGGGAAAGTGGTCGGCCAAGGACCATCGGAGGAGATCCTCACCAACCCAGAGGTGGTCGACCGCTGCTCCCTAACGCTGCCGCAGATCGCACAGCTCACGCGCAGACTTGAACCGTACGGCGCAGACAAGAAGATCATCGACGTCTACTCCGCAATCTCAGAGGTCAAGAGACTGATCAGGAGACACCGCTAATGTCGATGAGAGTCTTCGAGGGCTTCAAATTCTCAAAACTCCCCACCCCGATCCACAACATGGATCCGCGGGCGAAGTTCGTGATGATTCTCGCCGTCGCTGTGGCAGCCCTCCTCTTCTCCGACATCCTCCCCCTCGCGGTCATCTTCGCAACGGTCCCCCCGATGACGGTGCTCGCCAAATCCTCGCGACGCTGGGCAGCCTCGATGAAAGGCGCAGCGATGCTCGCCGCCATCATCTTCATCATGAACTTCATCACCGGGTCAACCCTCACATACGCCGTCGCGATGACCCTCCGCTTCCTGACGCTCGTCTCATCCTTCTCCCTCTTCTTCATGACCACCTCACCTGACGACCTCGGCCTCGCCCTCGAGCGGCTGGGAATGCCCTACTCCCTCACCTTCACCTTCACCACAGCCGTCCGACTCGTCCCGACGATCGCCTCGGACGCTCAGACCGTGATCGACACCCAGAAGTCGCGGGGCCTTGAGCTGGAGAAGGGCAACCTCCTCAAGAGGGTGCGCAACTACATCCCGATCCTCATCCCCCTCATCGTCAGCGCCATCAGAAGAAGCATCGAGCTCGCCGAGGCTCTCGAGTCGCGAGGGTTCGGGGCGTCAGAGAAGCGGGAGCCCCTCGTCGTCCTCAAGCTGAGAAGAACGGACCTCGCTGTCATCGCCGCAACGATCGCGCTGTTCTCCCTCACCCTTTACGTACGCTTCTACGTCCCTCTCCCGGTTGTTGAAAGCCAGATACGGATGCCCAAGATCCTCCCCTTCTAGGCGGCGGGGGCGCCACGATCTTTTATATAATAGAGACTATTCTTCTATTG
>CAYSNV010000005.1:0-18859 GCA_964432545.1 uncultured Candidatus Bathyarchaeia archaeon
GATCAACCGCACTGCTTTCCAGTGATGCCACCGGTATTTATGTAAAAGACTTATATATACTTGCCAACAGAGTAGCCGGTTGAGTTGCATGCCCTTTGGAGCCCTCGAAGAAGCCTGTGAACCTGCTGATCAAAAAGGTCAACAACATAGTCAACATCAGACTCAAGAACAACGTCGAATACAGGGGAAAGATGATCGACTGCGACAGCCACATGAACATAATCCTGGACGGCGCCACCGAGTATCGAAACAACGCTGCATCCGCAAACCTAGGGAATGTTATTCTCAGAGGAAGCAACATACTCTTTGTGTGCATAAACCCGTCAGAAGCCTGACCCGTCTTTTTGAGAAGCACGTCACGTTGATTGAAAGATCATCGACCAGTAGTGCACCGTATGTATTACTCATGCATCTCTTGTGGTGAAAGAAGCGCCGACGTGGGAATCCTTCACCGCTGCCCCAGATGCGGTGATCTCCTAGAGATCCAGTATG
Organism: uncultured Candidatus Bathyarchaeia archaeon; assembly: GCA_964432545.1. Taxonomy (GTDB): domain Archaea; phylum Thermoproteota; class Bathyarchaeia; order 40CM-2-53-6; family DTGE01; genus CAYSNV01. The sequence continues at coordinate 493 of CAYSNV010000005.1, forward strand.
ATTACGACACGCAGGATATCCCCGTGGATATCTGGGAGGCGAGGGACGCCTCAGTCTGGAGGTATCGAGAACTCCTTCCAATCAAGAAGTCCACAAGAATTGTTACATTAAAGGAGGGCGGAACGCCTCTTTACGAGTGCCGCCGCATCGGAAAGGATCTGCAGATCAAGGATGTCTATGTAAAGAATGAGGGGGAGAACCCCACAGGATCTTTTAAGGATAGAGGAATGACGGTCGCGGTTACAAAAGTTGTTGAAGTAGGGGGAACGACCGTCACATGCGCATCTACAGGCAACACATCAGCCTCTCTGGCCGCCTATGCGGCTAGAGCTGGTCTACGATGCATCATCTTCATCCCTGAAGGGAAAATCGCTCTTGGAAAACTGGTTCAAGCGGTTGCCCACGGGGCAGAGGTGATCCAGCTGCAAGGGAATTTTGACGAAGCGTTGGAAGCGGCGCTCGCTATCGTCGAGTTAGATAAGTCGGTCTTTCTGCTAAACTCGATAAACCCGTTCAGAGTGGAAGGCCAGAAAACGCTAGCATTCGAGATCTGCAGCCAGCTCGGATATCGAAGCCCTGACGTGGTGATCATACCTGTCGGGAATGCCGGAAATATCACATCTCTGTGGAAAGGATTCAAGGAGTTCAAGAGACTCCACATTATCGATGAACTCCCGCGAATCATCGGCGTTCAGGCGGAAGGGGCTTCCCCTATCGCGGAAGCATTCCACGGCAAATTGAACCGGATAGAGAGGGCTAGGAATCCTGAGACCGTCGCAACGGCGATAAGGATTGGGAATCCCGTAAACTGGAAAAGGGCCTTGGCAGCAGCCTACGAGTCCCACGGCGCGATACTTACGGTCTCCGACGTAGAGATCCTTAAAGCCCAAAGATACCTTGCCAGCCGTGAAGGAGTATTTGTCGAGCCTGCAAGCGCCTCCTCCATAGCTTACCTAGAGAAAGGGCTAGAGGACGGCCAGATAGGGAGGGATGAGGAAGTAGTCTGCGTGACAACGGGACATGGGTTGAAGGATCCCGACATAGTACTCAACAGATTCAAAGATCTGAAGAGCTACCCTCCTGACGTCAAGACCCTGCAGAAGGTGGTTCAAGCCAAGTATCTATGAAGGTCCCCCGCTACGTCCTGAAAACGGTCGAAGGATAGTTGCTTACCCCGAGTGGGTGAGCAGATCGTCCCTTCGCCTCGCCCGTGCATGGTTCTGGCGGATTTCGCGATTTCAATGTAACCATGCAAGATATTTGCCCTTGAGGGTAGCCCGCACAGAATTAGATGGTATGCGGAGGACTTTTACCAGCGGAGGGGTCGCTGAGTGGCGGGAGGGGAATATGTGGAGATCTAGGGGTAGACCCGGTTGATCAGGCGCGGGAAGGCGATGGCATCCCGAATGTGGTCCAACTTGCATATCCACGCCAACATCCTTTCGATACCGAGACCAAACCCGGAATGGGGAGCAGAACCGAATCTCCGTAGATCAACGTACCACTTGTAGTCCTCAGGGTTCAAATTGTTTTCACGGATTCTGCCCATGAGCTCCTGTAGGTCGTCTATCCTCTGACCTCCACCGATGATTTCGCCGTAGCCTTCGGGTGCAAGCAAGTCTGCGGAAAGCGTCAAATCCGGATTCCTGGGATCGAGCTTGTGGTAGAATGCTTTGGCTGATTTAGGGTACCCGGTGACGAAGAAGGGTGTTGTGTACTCTGACGCGATCTGCTTCTCTTGCTCCCAGCCCAGATCATCGCCATACCTAAGCTGGACCCCTTTGTCCTGCAGGTGTTTGACAACCTGATCATAGCTTAGCCGTGGAAACGGAGGTTTCACATTAAGAAGGTCTTTTGGGTTTCTTTTCACAAATCGCAACTCTTCGGAACTCTCCTTTGCTAGGGTATTGCACATGTGGGAGATGAGTTGCTCCTGGACTGTCATTATGTCTTCGAGGTTCGCCCAGAGTACCTCAACCTCAAGATGCCAGTACTCTGTGAGATGCCTGCGCGTTCGGGATGTCTCTGCCCTGAAGGAGGGCGCGATCGTGTAGATTTTCCCCAAGCTCGCTATGACCGCTTCAGCGTACAGCTGCCAGCTCTGGGTGAGGTAGGCTTTCTGGCCAAAATAGTTGACTTCGAACAGCGTCGACCCCCCTTCACACGCAGCCGTTATGAGGGTGGGCATTTGGACCTCAAAGTAGCCATTTGCCCTAAACCATTCGTGGGCAGCTTGAAGAAGAGCGGAACGGATTTTGAAGATTGTTTGCATCTTTTCACTCCTGATCCACAGATGTCTGCGATCCAAGAGGAAGTCGGGTCCATGATACTTCTTCGCGATTGGATAGCCGTCTTCAGCCCTGTTCAAGACACGAACCTGCTGGATGGAAAGCTCAAGTCCCTTGGGGGCGCGTTTGTCCTCCCGAACTTCGCCGAAGATCTCAAGAGTGGATTCGACAGGCAGCTCCTCTACTTCGTCGAAAATCGTGTTCTTCACAACACCTTTTCTAAGCGTGCTTTGGATGAAGTGCGTCCCGTCCCTGACAGTCAGAAACAGTATTCCACCGCTCGACCTACTACCGGCGAGCCATCCTCTAATTCTGACTTTTTCGCCTACCGGTTGCTTCTTGTAGATCTCTGAGATGTCCCAATAGCTCACGAGACTCATCTAACGCTAACAGCTCTATTCCTAATTCGCTTCTTACGTACCCATCATTTGAATACTTCAATTTAAATCTGTATCGCGGCTTGCGGGTATTAGCGCACGACTTCAACAATAGAGCTGTGTGAGGAGACCTCTAACCGCCGAACTTTTTTCGGCCTTTAGCTGTTTCGGGGTTTGAAAGACTCTGCCACCAAGTTGACTATTCGGAGAAGGGACCTCAAGACGCCCTGCAGAAAGAGGGCGTAGGGCTACTGCCACGTCGGCAACATTCGGGGGCAGGAACCTCCCGATCTTTCTGTTGCCCGCCTTGCCCCGGGGTGTGAGAGAATCGGTTTGCGGCTCCAAAAGCTGATACGTAATCCAACCTAAAAAGATCTGTCTTCAAATTCACGCAGACTACAGGTCACACTTGCCTGAGGCGCACGAGTGACCTACGGTGAGGTTTTTCCACTCGATCTCGTGAAGTCTTGACGCCAGTTGAATAGTGCATTCAAAGCAGGTATCCATGCACTCTTCATCGGTTAGGGGAATCGCAGCTCCGCAGACTCTGCAGCACCTGATCGTGATACCCATGGTACCAACGATCACGGAGAGAACGATAAAAGACTATTTCACACTAATTTGCCAGTTTAGAATTTTGTATACGGAAGAGCCCTTGTAGAGTCAGTGACTTGCGGATCTCTCGATTGCTGCTCGGATCGATTTAAACTCAACCACGCCACGGAAAACACTGCGTAGCTTTCTCTGCAGTTTTGTCTAATTTATTTGAAATCGATATCCTGCCACGCTTAACTTGGAGAAGGTATAAAAGGAGAAGGTTTTGACGTGCGCCTTGAATTCTGAAAACTGCGCAACAGAATTCACTGCTTCATCGACAGAGGAAGTTGAGCTCTTTGTAGCGAGCACGCACTTCTTGCTCGTCAGTGGCTCGTCTCCACACTCGACTACTCGGAATGGCTTGCGTGGCGAGAATAGCTTTCGCGCCGCACAAAAGGAGACAGGACCGCGTCACAGCATCCTTTCATGAGTAATCAAGAGGGTAGCAGAAACTGGCCGCATCACCGACAAATATTTATATTACACTGCAACATATAGGTGCCAATATTGGTATAACAGGTTGATCTAAAGGTTTAACCCAGAGAGATAGAAGGGCCACAGAGATGTTGATTGCTGCTTTATCGGAATTAAAGTTCTATGGCTGCTTCTATTACTATTTCTTCAAGAACTGAGCCGTGACGCCTGAATTTTACAGATGTCCCGGCTCGTGAGGTGTTCTGATGTCTAATCATGATAATAGAAATCACAGGAGAATCATAGTCAAGTTCGGTGGGAGTAGCTTAGCTGACAGCCAGCGAATAGCCTTGGCCGTTGAATCGGTTGCCGCAGAGGCAAGAAAAGGCAACAGGATAGTTGTCGTCGTTTCTGCGATAGGCAAGATGACGGACCAATTGATGAGCATCGCCAAAGACACGGCTCAAGCGCAGATAGCCCATTCAAAGGAACTGGATGACATCCTATCAATGGGCGAAAGGACCAGTGCGAGGCTTTTCAGCACAGCTCTCAAAAGCAGAGGGGTGAAAGCAAAATACTTCGATCCTATGCGTGAAGACTGGCCGATCATAACTGATGAGACGTACGGAGATGCGTACCCGATCCTTGAAATCTGCGCCGAAAAGACAAAGTCGTATCTTCAACCTCTGCTTGAAGAAGACGTCATACCAATCATTCCTGGATTCATAGGGCGATCTCTATCAGGAAGGACGACGACTATTGGCAGAGGCGGCAGCGACACCACAGCTTTCATCCTAGGAAGATATCTTAACGCTGATAGAATCATCTTGGTGACAGATGTTGATGGGATCATGTCAGCAGATCCAAAGATCGTTAAAGAGCCGAAACTGCTTAGCGAGATCTCTGCGCGAGCCCTAGCATGTTTAGCAGATTCAGGGACGAAATTCATCCACAAGAAAGCCCTGAAACTCAAGCCCAAAGACATTGATGTGAAAGTGATAAGCCAAAGGCATGGCAAGCTTACAGCGAAGGGAACGGTAGTCAAAGGCGAATTCCTAACCGAACTCGGTGTTGAGGAAGGCTGTAAGGAACCGATAACGATGGCGACTGTCGTAGGAGAGGGCATCTCAGAACATCCCGAAATCATCCAAAATGTCACATCGCTCCTTCGCAGCCTCGACGTAGAATTGTTAGGAATGTCAGCAAATCATAACTCTCTCATACTGTATCTTCGTGAGAATGCTCAGGAAGAAACGCTGGATAAGCTTCACCAGACCGTGTTGAATAGTGAGTTGGCAACAGCGATGGCGGTAAGAAGGAATCTGGCGCTCCTCCGGGTGAATGGGATAGGCCTTGAGGATACGCCAGGTCTGATCGGAAGAGTATCTAGCCCATTCAACAAGAGTGGGCTGAATATCTATGGTATCTTCACTATCACTTCAAGCATCAATGTCGTCATAGACTGGAGTGACAAGGATAGCGCGTTAAGTCTGATCAACAAAGCCTTAAAAGAGGAATTGAAATGATTGAAGTAGGAGTCCTAGGGGCAACGGGGCTGGTCGGCCAAAGGTTCATCGAACTCTTAGATCGGCACCCTTGGTTCAGGATAGCTTCGCTTGCCGCTTCGGAAAGAAGTCTAAGGAAGAGATATCTCGACGCTGCTAAATGGAAGCTGGCAAGAGAGATGCCGAGCGCGGTAAGGGACATGGAGGTCATCTCGCCCACACCCGAGGACGTGAAAGGCCTACCGCTGGTATTCTCCGCACTGCCCTCTAACATCGCGGGCCCCATAGAAGAGAGCTTTGCCCGTGCAGGCTCGATCGTCGTTTCCAACGCCGCAACCCACAGAATGGATCCGCTCGTGCCCGTCATGAATCCAGAAGTAAACGCAGACCACATCAACGTGATAGAAGAGCAAAGGCGGAGAAAAGGATGGGCAGGGGCGATATTGACGAACCCGAACTGCACAACAGCCGTCCTCACACTGTCACTAAAACCGATCTTCGACACCTTCGGCATCAAGAACGTCGTAATGACGTCGATGCAGTCTCTCTCGGGCGCAGGCTACCCCGGTGTCGCTTCACTCGACATCGTTGATAACGTCATACCCTTCATCAAGGATGAGGAGGGGAAAGTGGAAGCGGAGACACGGAAGATGCTCGGCAAGCTGGGGTCACCTGCCTCCTTCAAGGTCTCAGCGAGCTGCAACAGAGTGGCAACCCTCGAAGGTCATATCGAATCAGTCTACGTAGAGACGGAGAGGAGGTGTAAACCCGAGGAGGCGATCAAGGCATTCCAATCATTCTCGGCGGAACCGCAGAAACTGAACCTTCCCACAGCCCCTAAGAAGCCAGTCGTAGTCCGCTTCGAGGAAGACAGACCCCAACCCCGATTTGACAGGATGGAGGGGAATGGCATGTCTGTTGTGGTTGGACGCATCAGGAAAGACCCCGTGTTTAATGGAGTGAAGTACACCGTCCTTGGCCACAATACTATACGCGGCGCGGCAGGTTGCGCCGTCCTCATCGCTGAGCTATTAAAAGCGAGAGGGTACATTGAGTAGGTGGTTCGCATGGATCCTGGAAAGATGAAAAGGCTTAGACGTATACTACCTGATCGAAGAACAGTGATCGTTCCGATGGACCACGGCGTCACAATTGGCCCCGTGAAAGGTCTGACGAACATGCAGCAGCAGGTGAGTAATCTTATCGATGGCGGGGCTGACGCTATAATTGTTCACAAGGGGATTGCCAAAAACGTGCAGAGCGAGAACTTGGGATTGATCATCCATGTCTCAGGCAGCACCAAACTTTCCCTCCAACCTAACCTCAAAGTACCGGTATGTTCGATACAAGAGGCTATCCGCCTCGGGGCGGACGCTATTTCACTGCAAGTGAATGTGGGCGGCTCAGGGGAGAAAGAGATGCTGACGATGCTGGGGAAGGCATCTGACGAGTGCGATCAATACGGCATCCCGCTTCTCGCCATGATGTACCCCCGAGGTGAAAAAGTCACGAACGAGCATGATCTCGAAGTCGTTGCCCACGTTGCGCGCCTAGGAGCCGAGCTGGGAGCCGACATCGTCAAGACAAACTACACGGGAAGCACAAAGACCTTCAAGGAGGTCGTCGACTCCTGCCCTGTACCCGTCGTTATCGCCGGTGGGCCGCAGGCTGAGACCGCTGGTCAAGTGTTGGAGATGGTCTACGACGCGCTCTCAGTGGGCTGCGCGGGAGTATCCATTGGAAGAAACGTCTTCCAGCATGAGGACCCTGCAAGAATGACAAAGGCGCTGGCGGCCCTAGTCCACAAGAAGGCCTCCCTCAAGGAGGCGATGTCTTTACTCGGAGATTAGCAATGGCAGAGTTCTGGATTCACGTCGACGAGAGCGTACAAAAGGAGAAGAGGTTAGACCTCTTAAGAAGACACGCTCGGGGTTGCGATGTGGCAGTCGCGTCCAAGGAGGATGCTGAGGCCTGTCGCAACGCAGGAGCGATAGTCATCGCCGGCAAGGAAGACGCTGATATCAAAATCCTTGATGATCTTCTCAAGGCAGAGACGGAGGCTAAAGTTGGCCCGCAGGTCGCGTTACGACTCGCAATAAAGAGTAGGGAAGACGAAGAGAAGGCGATAGACGCGGCAGGAAGAGGCATAGGATACCTTGTTGTGGAGTGCCCCAACTGGAAGATAATCCCGTTGGAGAATCTGATCGCCAAGCTCCATCAGACGCGAACGAGACTCATTGCATCAGTGAAAACCGCTGAGGAAGCAAGAACGGCGATAGAAACACTAGAGCTGGGAGTAGACGGGGTTCTTCTCGAGAGTTCGGATGAGGAAGAATTCGTCAAGACCTCAGCGCTCATAAAAGGGACTAGGAAGGGCATAAAGCTGGTGGAGGCAGAGGTCGTTGACAAGAAGTCTTTGACACTCGGTGCACGGGTTTGTATCGACACCTGCAATATTATGACGGCGGGGGAGGGCCTCCTCGTCGGTTCGCAGTCATCAGGCCTCTTTCTGGTGCAGGCAGAGGTGCTCGAAAACCCTCACGTTGAGCCGCGTCCTTTTAGAGTGAACGCGGGGCCGATCTCCTCTTACATCTTAAAGCCTGACGGGAAAACCCAGTATCTTTCAGAACTCAAGGCGGGAGATGAGGTCTTGATTGTGAACCGGCACGGAGAGTCGAGGTCAGGTAGTGTTGGGCGCGTGAAGATAGAGATGAGGCCCCAGCTCCTAGTTGAAGCCAAGTATCACGAGAGAACCTTCAAAGTTATCCTGCAGAATGCCGAGACGATTCACCTGGTAACGAAGGAAGGCTCCGAGTCAGTTGTAGATCTCAAGCCGCATGATAGAGTATTAATACGTTTTGAGGAGGGGGGAAGGCACTTCGGGATGCTGGTTGAGGGAGAGATGGTTATCGAGCGATGATCCCTCCCATCTGCGTCTCCATCATGGCTAATTCTCTAGGCACAGCCATCTCTCTAGCCAAACAAGCACGAAGCGCGGGTGCGGCACTCATCGAGTTTAGGCTTGACAGCTTGGAGGGTTTTGGAAACCTAGGCCTGCTTGCGAACAGCGTCGACCTTCCCAAGATAGCAACTGTGAGAAAACCTTCAGAGGGCGGCCTATACAAAGGAGCGGAGCGGAGGAGAAGGGAGGTACTTGCCTCGCTAGCGGCCGAGGGCTTCGATTACATAGATGTTGAGCTGTCCACCTATAGGGCCGGACAGCTCGTCAGAGAGATTCAAAGGAAGGGGAAGGAGACCATCGTCTCCCACCATGATTTCCAACGGACAGGCAGCTGCAGCCGACTGAAGAAGATAATGAAGAGACAACTGGGCACTGGAGCAGACATATGCAAAATTGTCACTACGGCCAACTCCTGGAAAGACAATCTTCCCATTTTCGAGTTCCTCCAGAGAACTCCCAAGCCAAGGAGAGTGGTTTGCTTTGCCATGGGGAGCTATGGAGCATTCTCGCGGATCTTCTCACCGTTACTAGGTGGCGCCTTTACTTACGCATCGGTGGATGACGTGAGCCAGGCCGCTCCCGGTCAACTCTCGATCCACAAGATGAGAGAGATCTACCAAGTGATCTCCCCATGAGAGAAATCACCGGCTCGACTGGACTATGTTGCTTGATCGGTGACCCTGTTAAGCATTCCATAAGCCCCCAAATGCATAACGCAGCATTCTCCAGTCTGAATCTGAATCTCGTATATCTCGCGTTTCAAGTAAAGAAAGAGTGTTTAAAAGCAGCCGTCAATGCCATCAGAGCCTTTGAAATCCGAGGGGTAAACGTGACTGTCCCACACAAGATAGAGGTGATGCCCCTCTTGGATGAGATCGACAATGCCGCCAGAAAGATCAAAGCCGTTAACGTCATCTTGAACAGAGGGGGCAAGCTGATCGGCTTTAACACTGATGGAAAGGGAGCCCTCAAATCCGTTGGGAAAGAGAGGATTAGAGACAAGAACATCGTCATAATCGGTGCAGGAGGAGCCGCAAGGGCTATAGCCTTCATCTTCGCCGAAGAAGGCAAGAGTCTGACGATACTGAATAGAACGACCCAGAAAGCTGTCGACCTCGCGCGGGAAGTCGAGGAAAACTCCAAGGCGAGGGCGTCAGGACTTGGTCTTTCAGGTGGGAATGTCGGGGAGGCCTTGAGAGAGTGCGACTTGCTGGTCAATGCGACCACTGTGGGAATGTATCCTCACGTGGAGGAGACCGTCATTGGCAAGGCACACCTCAAAGAGGGCATGACCGTTTTCGATACCGTATTCAATCCTCTTGAGACAAGACTTCTTAAGGACGCGCGATCAAGGGGGGCTGAGGCAATCGGTGGCTTAGACATGCTTGTCCACCAAGGAGCGGAAGCTTTTCACATCTGGACAGGAGTTCAACCACCCATCGACCTTATGAGGAAAGCGGCTCTCGAAGCGCTAAGAGATCCTAGGATGAACACGTATGAAAGGAGTAGCTGAAGCGAGGGCTTTTGGTGCAGCCACCATTGTCAACGCAATCGCGCTGGGTAGAGGGGCCGCCTTTGGAATCGACCTCTGGACCACGGCCAAGGTGACGATCACCAAATCAAAGGAAATCCAGGTCATCATCAGGAACGACCCTGCAGAGAATACGCTCCTAGCGGTGAACACGGTGCGCCACATCTTCAAACACTTCGACGTCAGGGCTGGAGCGGAGGTAGCGGTGGACTCGAACATCCCGATAGCCCGTGGCCTGAAAAGCAGTAGCGTAGCTGCTAACGCCATCGGCTTGGCGACCGTTAAAGCGTTGGGGAAGAAGGCGAGTGGCATGGACGTAGTCAGCATGGGAGTGGATGCAGCCATCGAATCAAAGGTGACTCTCACCGGCGCCTTTGATGATGCGTGCGCCTCGTTCTTCGGTGGAGCGGTGGTTACAGACAACTTCACAAGGCGGCTCATTAGGAGATTTGGAATCAACGAAGATCCACAAGTCCTCTTGTTCATCCCGAGAGAGAAGAGGTACACAGTCCATACAGATCTGGAACAGATGAGGAGAATTGCGCCTCTCGTAGAGATCGCATGGGAGACAGCCCTGCACGGCGACTACTGGAAAGCATTGACCCTAAACGGGTACATCTATTCCACCGAGATGAATCTTGACCGATCAGTGGCGCTGACAGCATTGAACGCAGGCGCGATTGCCGCCGGCCTCTCGGGAAAAGGCCCCGCAACCGTTGCAGTCGTAGCTCCCGAAAGAGCAGGTGAGGTGAAACGAACGTGGTCCCGTTATCGCGGCGAGATCAAAGAGGCGCAGATAAACCGCAAAAGAGCCCATGTGGTAAGGTGAAGGAACCTGAACGTGAAAGTCTCACACAGCACACTGAGAGGACATATTGATGCTCCACCGTCGAAAGCCCACACTCACCGCGCAGTAATCGCTGCAGCCCTCTCCGACGGGCATTCGATTATCACAGAGCCGTTGACGAGCGAGGATACCTTGACCACGGTAGAAGCTGTCCGATCATTTGGCGCTAAGGTTGCCATAAGAAGAAACTGGACAGTCCAAGGTAATGGGGGAGTAGGTACTCCTTCCCAAGTCATAGATTGCCGGGAATCGGCGGCAACCATGCGATTCATAACTCCCATCATGAGCCACGCTCCGGGGATCACAATTCTGACAGGTGCAGAGACGCTTGCTAGACGACCGCAAAAACCCCTGCTGAACGCTTTACGGCAACTGGGAGTCAAGTGCTATTCAACTGCGGGCAACGGAAAACCCCCCTTAGTCATCTTCGGAGGAGGCATAAGGGGCGGAAAGGCGAGAATCAAAGGAGACATCAGTTCTCAGTATGTGACTGGCCTCCTCTTTGCAGCGCCTTGCGCCGATAACGATGTAGAGATCGAGGTAGCCGGGAGGCTGGAGTCAAAGCCCTACGTCGACATAACACTCGCCATTTTGCACAAGCACGGTATTCGAGTCAGTCACGACGATACCTACGGTCGGTTCACCATCCCTCATGATCAGAAGTACAAGCCTTCAAACCATTTGATTGAGGGGGATTACTCGTCTGCGGCGTTCCTGCTGGCTGCGGCTGCCGTAACAGACTCAAGAGTGCTAGTGAGGAACCTGCGAGAGGATTCGATTCAAGGCGACAAAGAAATCGTCCAGATTCTCAGGGAGATGTCAGCGAAAGTAACCCAAACAGGCAGCTATGTGGAGGTCGGGGGAAGAGTTCACGCCGGGATTGAGGTCGACGCGACAGACATTCCCGATCTGGTTCCCATCGTAGCGGTTCTAGGATGTTTTGCGAAAGGAGAGACCGTTATGAAGAACGTCCAGAGACTCCGGTTGAAGGAGTCTGACAGAATCCGCTCTTTAACATCTGAACTCCAGAAGATGGGGGTGAGAAGCCGCGTTAGGAACGGGGACTTGAGCATCCGCCGTGCAACGTCGCTGCAGCACTCCCATTTCGACGCTCATGATGATCATCGCATAGCGATGGCGTGCTCCGTCGCCGCCCTCGGAATTCGAGGCTCGTCCACGATCTCTAATGCAGAGGTTGTAGCCAAGTCCTATCCTAGGTTCTTTGAAGACCTCAAGAGGCTGGGAGGAAAGATAGATGGCGCCTAACGCCTTCGGGACCCTCTTCACCTTCACCTGCTTTGGAGAGAGCCACGGCAGATGCGTCGGCGCAGTGATCGACGGCTGCCCAGCAGGCCTACCCCTCTCCGAAAAAGACTTCGAAGAACTGCTCGGTCTAAGAACACCGAAGTATGAAGGGCTTACCTCCGGCCGAGTTGAAAAGGACAAAGTCGAGATACTCTCCGGAGTCTTCAACGGCTTTACCACGGGTGCACCGATCTGCCTCCTAACATGGAACAAGGATGTTGACACCGCGCCCTACGAGGAAATAAGGTTCAAGCCAAGGCCAGGGCATGCAGACTTCACAGCTTGGGTGAGGTACCAGGGATTCAACGATTATAGAGGCGGCGGGAGGTTCTCGGGAAGAGTAACTGCCGCCTACATTCTGGCAGGAGTGATCGCAGTGAAACTGCTTAAGACTGTAGGCATCGAGATATTCGCCCACACGGTACGGATCAACAAGATCCAAGCGGATCCGAAGGTCTCCTTCGAGACGATCAGAGAAGAGCGATACAAATCCCCCGTGAGATGTGCTGACAAGGAGGCCTCGGAGAAGATGGTGGACGTGATTATGCAGGCGAAGATGCGAGGCGACAGTGTAGGGGGCGTCGTGCAGGGCATCGTCCTTAACGTGCCTCCGGGCATTGGCGACCCGCTATTTGACGCGCTCGACGCCACTCTCGCACACCTCCTTTTCACAATCCCTGGCGTAAGAGGCGTTGAGGTTGGATCAGGGTTCAAGTCATCGGAGATGCTGGGCTCCGAGCACAATGATCCCTTCACCATCAAGGGCAACAGGATTGTAGCCCTCACCAACAATGCAGGAGGCATCCTCGGTGGCATAACCAACGGAATGCCGATTCTTGTTAACGTCGCCTTCAAGCCCACCGCCTCAATAGCTCAGGAACAGACAACAGTGAATGTGAAGAACATGAAAGAAGAGCAGATAACAGTTAAGGGAAGACACGATCCTTGTATTGTGCCCAAGGCGGTGCCCGTCGTGGAGGCAGCAATCGCCGTTGTTCTTGTCGATCACCTCTTAAGAGCGGGAGCGCTGCCCAAGACCCTCACAGGATGGAGATAGGATGAGCCTTGCAGAGTACCGCAAGAAAGTCGACGCAGTCGATGACCAAATTCTGAGACTCCTGCAGCAGAGAATCGAGCTGTCGAAGAAGATCGGGCAGGTGAAGAGGCAGAGTAGTCTGCCCATCCACGATCAAAGGCGGGAAAGCAGGATTCTCAACAGGGTAAGAGGGGTGGGCAGGAGAATAGGATTTGACCCCCACGAGCTCGAAGCCGTCTACAGGCGAATATTAACCGTAAGCAGGCAGGTTCAAGGAGAAGATCTCAAGATCGCGTATCTGGGCCCAAGAGGAACGTTCTGCGAACAGGCGGCGCGAACCCACTTCAGAGACCAACCTGCAACCTACACAGAGAAATCAAGCATCGCCGACGTCTTCAGATCCGTCGACGCGAAGGAAGAGGATTTCGGGGTTGTCCCGGTTGAGAACTCGATTGAGGGCTCAGTCAACATCACCCTTGACCTCTTGTTTGAATTCGACCTGAAGGTTTACGGCGAGATTGAGGGGAGGATCAGGCACAATCTCTTGTCTCGACCTGAAACCAGCATCAGAGATGTTGGAGTCATCCTGTCCCATCCTCAAGCACTAGCACAGTGCAGGAGGTTCATCGAATCTAATCTTCCCAATGCTGAGCTGAGAGAAGAGAGTAGCACGGCGAGAGCTGCCCAAAAAGCCCGCAGGATGAAAGGGTCAGCAGCCATCGGCACAGAGCTTGCAGCTGACATATATGGTATGACCATCCTCGCAAGAGGAATCGAGAACACCCGCGACAACTATACTCGATTCTTCGTACTGAGCCATCGGTCTGCTGAGCCAACAGGGAGAGACAAGACCTCGATCATATACTCGATACCGCACGCTCCGGGCTCGTTGCAGAGATCGTTGGAGATCTTTGCGAGAAGGGGTATTAATCTAACAAAGATCGAGTCGCGGCCAATGCAGAAAGCGCCGTGGGAATACTTCTTCTACTGTGATTTCGAAGGCCACCTGAAAGACAGGAAATATGCGGAGGCGCTTAAGGAGTTCGAAAAGAAGTGCGCTCTATTGAAGGTGCTGGGATCCTATCCGAGAGCACGCTAGCCATTATCGGCGGCACGGGGAAAATGGGGCGATCAATTGTCCAGCTCCTCAAGCCCTCGGGACCTAGAGTACTGATTTGCAGCCGGGACATCAAGAAAGCGGAAGACTTCGCCAAGAGGTTTGGCACAGACTACTGTAGCTTCGAGGAAGCCGCGAAAGCAGACATCATAATAGTGTCAACGCCGACCGACAAGGTTGTACCCGTCAGCCTGCAAGTTTTGGAGGGGGCAAAGACCAACTCCCTCCTCATCGATGTTTCATCCGTTAAGACAGGCATAACAAACACTATTCTCAAACGTGTCCCACGGAATATGGAGTACCTGAGCATCCACCCCCTCTTCGGCCCGCACATCAGGCGGTTTGAGGGAGAAAACGTATTGTATGTCAGCGCAAAGCCTGGCACCAGATCAAAAGTCTTCTTGGCGTACCTTACCCAGATCGGACTTAACGTCACCGAAGTAGGGATCCATGAGCATGACAAGATCATGGCGGTGATTCAGGTGATGCATCACTACGGGCTCCTATGCTTGGGCGTCTCTTTGATGGCTTACTTGCCCTCAGATACAGGCAGGAGATTCTACACAGCGTTACTCAGGAGATCGCTCAACCATCTCGACTCGGTGACAGACAACCTCTCAGCGGTCACTGACGTTCAAGAACGCAATCCGTATGCCGAATGGGCAAGATCGAAGTTCGTTGAGTGCGCTCAGTCCCTTCAAAATCTCAGCTCGGAAGACGTTACGAAGATCCGAGACAGCTTCAGGAAAGTGCATACCCTGACCCGCGAGAGCTAGTTCCGCCGAAATAGATCCTGGAGGAGTATTCGGATAGGTGTCCTAAAGGGCTTGCTAAAGGGCTGCCAAACGGTGTAATGGAGAGGCACACCCTTGGGTTCGGTGCAAGTGCCCTGAAAAGCCCTTGCCCGATCCCTAGTAGAGCCTCTCTCCGATGAACTCCGCGAGGGATGTCAAGTCTTTTTTTGCCCATGAGTCGGCTAGGCCTCGGACCGCCTCTATCCCTTCGGAGACCAACCGCTGTCCCATGTTAAAGGTCCGTTCTCTTGCGTCTGTCTGTTGGATGAGACGCATACCTTCTCCGAGATCTTCCTGGCTGAGCGCCTCTTTTCTTAGGAGACTGAGGAAGGCGCGCTGTTCGTCCTCTCCCATCGCCTCAAGTGCGTACATGATGACAGCGTTTCCAAGCTTATGCTCTATTATGTCTTTGCCTTGGACCTTCCCTGTCTCTTCTCCGAAGATGTCAAGGTAGTCGTCAATTACCTGAAAAGCGAGCCCGATCTTCCACCCGTAGGATTTCATCGAACCCCTCATCTTTGGCGGGCAGTTTGAGGCTATGCATCCAAGTTCGCAAGCAGCTTTGATGAGCGCGGCGGTCTTCTTTCCGATCATGTGGAGGTAGTCGTCGATTCTTACTTCAGTGAACCTGTGTTTCTCGATGTATGCGCCTGTTCGTCCACTCTGTTCCATGAGGATGTCAAGCCGTTCACCGTCAATCAGGGCTTTGATGGCGGAGACGGTTACTTTGCGGACTTGGACTGGGTTTTTCGAAGCCTCAATCAACCTGTCTAGTACTTCGCGGTAGAACATAGCGGCCAAGATGGCCATCGCGTCGGAGTATTGGGCTCGTACGGTGGGTAGGCCCCTTCTGACATCTCCTCTGTCGATCACGTCATCAAGAATCAGTGAGTAGTTATGTGTGAGTTCAACTATCGCTGCCGGTATGAGTGCATCCCGTGTTTTTCCGCCGGTGGCCTGACAGCTCAGGACGGTGAGAGCGGCGCGTACTCGTTTGCCGCCTGAGGAGATCTGATGTCTGAGAACGGGCTGGAACGTCTTGTCTGCGTCCGCAGGGAGGAATCTGTAGATGAGCGGGTCAACCTTCTTTCCCACAGCCAGAATCCTGTCTATCGATTTCAACCTACGTCACGGCGAAGCAGTTCGGTCTATCTGGGGAGGATTCTGGTGCACTTAACCGGGTCTCCGTTAATAAGCTTAACTAAGTGGCCCGGTCGGGTTATGTTCAGAATGACTGATTCTATTCCTGCCTTTGCCAGGTCTAATGCTTCGCGGAGTTTTCCCGCCATCCCGCCGGTGATGTCGGGAGAGCGTGACCTACCGATGGAGTCTAGCACTTTACTAGATGCGCCGAGTGTTATGGTGGGGATGAGATGCGCACTTGGGTTTCTGTTCGGATCATCATCGTAGATGCCATCTACGTCGCACCCGAAAACCACGAGATGAGGTCTAAAGTGTTTGGCGAGATAGCTGACGAGTTGGTCTCCTGAGACGATACTGAATCCCAACGTCTTGTCATATACAATGTCGCCGTGGAGCACAGGCGTTACTCCTAGTTCCAGTAGGTGGTGCAAGGGTTCTAGCTCAGCTTTGACGATCCGTTTGTTGTCAGATTGAAGAAACGCGGAGGGCATGAACGGTGAGCAGGCAACCTTATTCTCTGCCAGAGCGTGAAGAACCGCGGTATTCAGCTGAAGAAGCTGGATCTTGGTTTGCGAGAATCCGTGTAGCTGTCTCTCCTCTTTGAAACCTTGATGGATCTTGTAGAGTTTGACGATCGGGTGTCCAAACGAACCTGCTCCGTGAACAACTATTTTTCTGCCCTTTATGGAGGAGATCTCGACGGCGATGCGTTGGATAACCTCTTTTCTGGCTGAGGTCTCAGCGTCCTTGTCTGTGATCGCGGATCCTCCCAGCTTTATAATATAGAGGTCGTGTTTCACCCCTTGCGCCTCACAGGATCTTTAGATTCGACCTCAAGAGAGGTGTCCGAAAGCCGATTATCAACCTAAGGCAACAACTTCTTAATCTTTATCGAAGGTTTCTCCAAGCTGGCCTTCAGTCCGCATCTGTTGCAGGATATGTCGTCGGGGGACAGAGCCTGCCCGCACCCGCTGCAGACGATGGGCTTGTTTTCCTCTCGAATGAAGCCCTCGATCATCCTCGTCATTTCGTTAACTATCTCCTTCTTCTCTGACATCGGTGGACATCCCCTACAGAAGCTTTGCTGGAACCTGATGGATTAGGGGTACTGTGAGAAGATATTACTAATAAAGATACTTCTACTGATGAGAGCGTGACATACTGGGGGTGAAGGAGTTTAATCTCTGGGCAATCTCGGAGGCGGGATACCCTTCTATGAGGATGGTCTTGTGCTGGGAAGATACCTACGATGATGCTGAGAGAGGATTCACGTACAGCCAACGACTTGCTTAGCACGCTCAGTGCTCTTTGTTTGCCTTTCCTCGATGGGGTGGGGACTGGAGATAGACCCGTATCGACTCATCTTCTCCCTGGTATTCGATTCTCTCTTCCTTGGCGTGAGGATGCGCCTCAATCGAGAGGATTGTGTGTCCACAAAAGTTCTGTGCGGATTCCAACTTGGAGACTTAGAAGAGTATCTTGCCGGTCTCTTCGGTGACGGAGAACCCTGGTGCTTCCCTTTCTAGTCTTTCTTTGAATTCCTTCGACTTGAGGGCACTGACGAACCTTTGAACCGTGGGTTTCTCCATCCTGTCTTTGGGTACTGCGAAATCGTATTTTTCGTTGGTGATCAATGAGAATGCCAAGCCGTATCTCTCTGCGTAGGTCCGTGTCGCGACGCCTGCATCTGCCCGTCCATACTTGACAGCGGAGGCAATTGCCGAGTGGGTTTTCGTTTCGACATTGTAGTTTGTGATCCTTGCCTTTATGGATTCGAAGTCGGTTTGGGATTTCTTACTGTATCGTTTAATCAAGGTATCGATGAGAATGCGGGTTCCGGACCCTGGGTTTCTATTGATGAACGTCAGTTTCCGATCGACTATGTCCTCGACACTGTTTACTTGCGGCTCGTCTCTCCGGGAGACGAAGCCCTGTTCTCGGTCGTACCCCCTGATCAGATGGACCTTGTTCTTCAGCTTCATCTTCTCAATAAAAGGCAGATTGTACTCTCCTGACTCGTCCAGCAGGTGGATCCCCGCGATATCCGCCTCACCTTTGGAGACAGACTCAAGGCCCATCATGGAGCCAACATTTACAACCTTCGCCCTCAGGGAGACGTCCTCTTCACCTAGTATTGAGAGCAGAGTATCGACGCCGGCGCAGTGGCTTCCGATGAGGACGAGGTTTGCGGGTTTGATTCTGTCGCTGAAGAGCTGAACAGTTACGACTTCTCCTTCATCGAGGAACTGAAGAGTCTCGGGGGCGTCGATGAAACCATCTGCCATGGAGAATGAGGTAACCGCCCCGGAGCCTTTGAGAATGGGATACGCGACATACTCTCCTGGGCTCTTCTCGATGAGGTGGATGGGGAACAATTCTCGTCTCCCCTTATCTAGATGCACCCTGAAAGCCATCCTAGCCTTTATCGCAGCTTCTGGCAAAGTATCCCTT
>CAYSNV010000006.1:0-18666 GCA_964432545.1 uncultured Candidatus Bathyarchaeia archaeon
GAGAACTCCGCAGGCTCAGAGCGCGCCGTCGGCGCGGTATTTGAAGAGCTCAAGCACATCATCGACAACGTCGAAAGGAGTGAAAGGATGGGAGTGTGCTTCGACACCTGCCACGCCTTTGCCTCGGGCTATGACCTCCGCTCCGACGCCTCCGTCAACGCCATCGTCAAGAAGCTAGACTCCTCGGCAGGGTTCGAGAGGGTCAAACTCGTCCACGCCAACGATTCGAAGGGAGGGCTGGCGTCCCGCATCGACCGGCATGAGCATATCGGCGTGGGGAGGATAGGCGTAAGAGGGTTCCGTTCTCTGCTGAGGAACACAGAGTTCAGGAATCTCCCATTCATAATTGAGACGCCAGTAGACGACAGGCGCTCTGACGTTGAGAACCTAGAGCTCTTGAGAAGAGTATGGGGCGAAGCAAGAGAAGAAGGGAGCTTGTCTAGATAAGCTCTATCTCGATGAACACCTCATCAGGTGTTCGGATCCTCATCAGCCTCTTGAGGAAACGCTCGTTCGGGTCGACGTCGATCAGCCGTTTGTGGATGCGCATCTCCCACTTGTCCCACGTGTTGGTGCCCTCGCCGCAGGGCGACTTCCGGGTGGGGATCTGCAGCCTGCGGGTAGGCAGTGGGACCGGGCCGTGAATCTTCACGCCCGCCTTGATCGCTATGCTCTTTATCTCGTCGCAGATGGCGTTCAGGTCGCCCGGATCTGTGCTGGAGAGCTTTATCCGCGCTTTGTTGACCATCTTCGGTTCATCTCGACGCCACCAGGCAAGGCCCCGGAGGATTGTAGAAAAAGGGGGATGAAGGTTAGGCTTTCTCCGTGATTTCTTTGACCACACCAACCGCGACCGTAGTGCCCATGTCTCGAATAGCGAATCGTCCCAGCTGGGGGATCTCGCTGAAGGCTTCGATGGCGATAGGCTCGACGGGTCGAAGCTTCACGAGTGCGCCGTCGCCTGTCTTCAGGAACGAGGGCTTCTCCTCAACGGTCTGCCCTGTTCGGGGGTCGATCTTGCGGATGAGTTCGGTGAAGGTCGTTGCCATCGTCACCGTGTGCGCGTGGAGCACAGGTGTGTACCCCGCCGCCATCGCTGTCGGGTGGTGGATGACGATGATCTGGCCAGTGAACTCCTTGGCGACGGTGGGAGGCTTGCCTGCGTGGCCTGCGACGTGTCCTCTGTGAAGGTCCTGCCTCGAGAGGCCTTTGATGTTGAACCCGATGTTGTCGCCGGGTTCGGCCTGCGGGATCCGTACATGATGAGTCTCGATCGACTTGCACTCGGCTGCGAGGCTACCAGGATTGAATACGAGATTCTCTCCCTCTTTGAGGATGCCTGTCTCCACTCTGCCGACAGGGACTGTCCCGATACCGGTGATCGAGTAGACGTCTTGGACCGGTATTCGCAGAGGCTTGTCAATCGGCTTTACCGGAAGCTTGAACTTGTCTAACGCTTCGAGAATCGTTGGACCGGCGTACCACTGCATCTTAGCGCTCTTCTCTGTGAGGTTGTCACCGGTCCACCCTGACACAGGGATGAAGTCGACGTTGGCGACATTATACCCGACCACCTTCAGAAGTGATTCTAGCTCTTTCTTGCACTCCTCGTATCTCTCCTTGGCGAAGTTCACCGTGGAATCGTCCATCTTGCTGATAGCGACCATGAGCTGATCGACGCCGAGAGTCTTCGCGAGGTAGGCGTGTTCTCTCGCCTGCCCCCCTGGTCCCACGCCGACCTCGAATTCTCCTTTCTTCGCGGAGACGACAAGTACCGCTGCGTCGGCTTGGCTTGTCCCGGTGATCATGTTCTTGATGAAGTCCCTGTGACCTGGGGCGTCGATGATGGTGTAGAAGAGGTGGGGCGTCTCGAATTTCTGGTATGCAAGGTCGATGGTGACGCCCCGCTCCCTCTCTTCCTTCAACCTGTCAAGGACGAACGCGAACTTGAACGTGTCCCCGACACCTGATTTGGCCGACTCTTTCGCGTAGTCTTCGATGACCTTCTCGGTGACGAACCCTGTCTTGTAAAGCAGGTGGCCTGTCATCGTGCTTTTTCCGTGGTCGACGTGGCCTATGACGACGAGGTTCAGGTGAGGCTTCTTCGGTGCGCTCATGACTGTCCTATCCTCCTCAATTTCTTGACTTCTAAAGTTAAGATCATATCCGCCTATTTAAGCCTTGGTAGACTGTAGCTTTACGCTCCAAATACTATTAAACCTATTCTCTATCGTGACGAGAGTGCTATTCTCTCAACCTCGTTACGTTTCCTTACCGCCTGGCTTTTGACGTCGCGGGTTGATGCGGTGACGATCTCGTCGGCAAGACACTCATCGATCGTTCTAGGGTTCTTCGCCGCAGCTTGCCTTGCGGCGTCGGTGATGAACCGTAGGGCCAAATCGATCCGCCTCTGGGGTGAGATGTCCACCGAGACGGGGTAGGCGACCCCGCCGTAGATGATCCGTGTGACCTCTTCGCAGGGCGCCGAGTTCTCGATGGCGCGAACCAGCACCTCTACCGGGTTCTTCCCCGTCTTCAGCTCGACTATGTCGAAGGCGTTCCTCACGATGACGGCGCTCTTCATCTTCTTTCCGCCGCATCGGCCGTGCCGCATCATGTTGTTGGCTAGGCGCTCGACGATGTTCAGGGAAGATTTGTGGAACCTCTGATGCTCATGCTTCCCGCTTGAGTGGGGGAGCAGCGTGGGTTTCAGGGAGATGTAGGAGGCTAGACCAAGATCGTTTACCGGGATTCCTTCCAGGGGCCATCGATTGTACAGCTTGACGCCTCCGGTCTTTTGGTCACTCAACTTCTCTTGAACACCTTTCCGCTTACCGTGATGCGGCTTGCGATATAAATATTAAGGTGGGCGGTGGCGGTGACATCCCAGGAAGTTGGGATCCAGTCGCGGTCACAGTATCTAGGCACCCTTCTTCCCTCTGATCTCCTCCCAGCGCCAAACGTCCACCTTACTGCTGCTCTCTTCCGAGCCTCGCAGGGTTCGATGGCAAGGAGTTCCGCTCCTCCCCTTCGAGAGAGGCTTACTCTCCGCCGGCCCGGCAGGACAGAAGTTCATCGTCGGAAACCCAGGCTTGTGGCCGCTATGGAACCTCCTTCACCGGTTAGCGGATTCCTGCGTGTAGCCGATTTCAGGTCACAGGGAACGGCTGGCTCCCCAATCCCTCACCGCCACCAAGTGAAGGTTCCATTCAGCAGATATAAACTTCACGTGGTTACCTGCAGGAGTGTGCGCGAGATTATCTTGCAGACGCTGCAGAGCTCTCGCGCAGAAGGAGCTCTGCAAATCTTGCATCGTCTGAAGTCCTTTCTGTCAGGCTTGCTCATGTTGCGCCGAAGTGTCTCCATCGAGTTGGACGCCATGTACTTGGCGCCCGGATGCCTCTCCTCCATGAGGTCTAGGGCTCTCCTCAAATCGTTTCGCAGGGCAGAGCCTGCGTAGGGGCACGTGATGTTCTGGAAGGTGATCCCCGAAGCATAGGCGTACAGGGCGATCTCCTTCTCAAGGATTTTGCAGAGGGGCTTCACCTTTTTCAGGAAAAGCCCGCCCAAGCCCGAGAGCGCGGGAGCTGTCCGCGCTATTCTCCATGGGTCGCCGTGGAAGATGTTCAGAAGGAACGTCTGCACCTCGTCGTCGAGGTTGTGAGCGGTAGCGACCTTCGCCGCCCCTACCGACTCCGCCAAGGTCGCTATCGCCCGACGCCGTAAGACTCCGCAGACAGCGCAGGGGAAGTTGAGTTTCCTCTCGGCGACGAGTTCATCGAGAGAGAATCCGTACAGCTCCTTGAAGGAGAGAGTTCTCAGCGGGACATGGATCTTCTCGCAGGATTCCTGGGCGATGCGGAGAGCCTCATCGCGATATCCCTTTACGCCTTCGTCAACGGCGATCGCCGTCAATCGTGAGCGGGGGAACTTCACACCTAGTCTCTTCAGTATGTGCAGCAGTGCGAGGCTGTCCTTGCCTCCTGAAACCGCCACAGCAACATGATCATTCCAGTTGAGCATCCGGTACTCCGAGATTGTTCTTCTCACCTTGTCCTCGACGCTCCTCCTAAAGCACGGGCTGCAGAGGTTTACGCCTTCATACGCCCTTCTGTAGAAGATGTCGTTTCTTCGGCAGATATCACATTTCAAAAGTCCGACTCACCCACGCCTACACCTTGCGGAGTCCGAAGGTCATGAACGTCAGCAGTATATTGAGCGCAAGCACCGTTAACGCGAATATTGAAATCACGTTCCGTATCTCCTCACTCCTTGAGAACTTCGCCATCTTCAGAAGCGAGTGGACGTATCTTCCGCCGTCGAACGGGTGGAGGGGAAGCATGTTGATCAAGGCGATGCCGATCAAGAGCGCGTTGAGCCAGTACTCTGTCATGTACAAATGGTAGGGGGCTGATTTCGGGAAGAGAGTCGTTTTGGGCGCATAGAAATTGAAGGGTGAGATGCCTATCATCGCCCTGCTGCTGTTGGATATGTTGGGCTGCGTCTTTACCATGAACTCTCCTCGATCAGAGTCGACCTTGATGTAGGATCCGGGAGTCACCTTCACCATGTATTTCATAAGTCCCTCTACGCTGTCGATCTCCGTAGTATTGATCGCGTAGATGACATCCCAGCGCCTCAGACCGACTCCTTCCGCCGCCCCGGCCTCGGCTACCCCTGTTATCAAGATGCCTCCGGGGGCCGTGTTGAAGAACGGACTTATCGTAGCGGCGAAGTTTACGATCAGGACGATCGACAGGATTCCGAACACGATATTCGAGAACGAGCCTGCGGAGTATATTCTCAGCTGTTTCACCTGATCCGCCCTCTGCAACGTCTCCTCGTCAGGCTCCACGAAAGCTCCTGGCATGACCACAGCGAAGAACATGCCAGAGGACTTGAGGGGGATTCCCTCTACAACGCTCGCAACGCCGTGGGCGACCTCGTGCGTAACAACCACGACTATCAGCGAGAACAGGATGTACGGGAGGCTCTCGCTGCTTATCGTAATCCCCGGAATCAGCACCATGATGGGCGCCGCTTGGCTTGATTTGGACATCAACAGGACGATGTTCCTCAACAGGGTCAGCAGGATGAAGCAGATTTGGCCAAAACCGACCGCCACCCCGATATTCCACACGACACGCCACATACGCCCTCTCGAAGCTATCTTCCGTAGTAAGCCATTGAACCTTGCCGTGCGGTATATGAAGTAGAGTGGGCCGGCCGCGAATCCATACCTCTCAGTCTTGAAGACCTTCGATACGATGTAGATGACCGTCCAGAACAGCAGATACGCCAAGAGGATGCCGAGATAGCTGTCCATCGCTTCCATTGCCCGACCTGCTTGTCTTGCCTGCTGTCTACCGCCTTCTAGAATAGACCCTTCTAACAGCCGGGTTCGAGTCTATAAGTCTTTTCACCTGCTGATCGAAGCTCTCGTCGCCGGCGAGATCACGTGTCAAGAAGACTCCTGTTCTTCCGACCTCGTCCCTTCTGGTCAAGACTCGTTGTCGCTCTTTCACGATCTCCATACTTACCCCGAGGAGTCTGGAAACCTCAGCCTCTCTTCCGTCGATGCGCGACTCGAGATGCCCGCTCTCTGTGGGCTCTATCAACGTCAGCCGTTTCGTGCATCCAGGGACTCTCACCCCTTCTACCATCCCCTTGAGATCTAGCATGCCTCCAAACCTGTAGAACTCGTATTCGAGTCTCCTGAAGGTGAGCAATGGGAACGTCATCGAAGTCTTTTGGTAGGGGTCGAGGTACAGATGCCCTTTCAGCGCGTGGCTGGGGGTCGCCTGGGTAATTCTTCTCAGATAGATCGTGTAGCCGGACGAGGTGAGGGCGAATTCGATCTTCTGGGAGAGAATCGGTTCAAAGATGATCATGTCAACGTCGCTGCGGTCGTCCACGTCTCCTCGAGCGATGCTTCCGTGGACATAGCTCACGATCCCTTGTCTCTCCAAGTCTTCCATTACGGAGGCTGCGTGGCTCCTGTACTGGTCAAGCAGTCTCCACCGCGCCGCGTCGTATGCGACCTCTATTCTATCCCAAAGTTTTCTAGGCTTTTCCGCAGTCTTTCGTTGATCGGAAAAGAGGTCTGTTCCGTCACTCATTTCTTCTCCGGGCTCTCCCATGCATGTCTGGGATATCTGAGGATGGCCGCGACCCCTCCCAGAGAGGAGAGTTTTGCTCCCCCCTCATGCTCCGAGCTTACGACAACGACCTCTCCCCCGCTCTCCTCCACGCTCCTGATTATCTCCTCTACCCGCATCCTCTCTTCAAGGGATTCTCTTTTGAGCAGGTCTACGGATACGAGGAGCGCGGCGACCGCCGCCGCTTCGGCGTCGCCTTCAACATCGCCAACACCGTAGGAGACGTCCCCTTTCGCCTGTGAGAGCCTGGTGAAGACCTCTTCGACCTTCGCCATCTCCTCACAGAGCCGCGACTTCCTTATGACCGTTCCGATCAGACCCGACCGGAGCGCCTCGTATACACCTCCGCGCCCGCCGTTCCCCACGCTCTTCACAGCGGCAACCCTTGACGCCAGCTCTCTATCCTTTTGGGCGAGGTACTTTGTGAACCTGTCTTTCAGAAAGCCGGGGCCGACTATGATCACCCCGCTCTCAGTGTTGTCCAGAGACGTCTTCAACATCTTGACCACTTCGGCAAAATACTTGGTCAGGCTTTCCTCCCGTGCGCCCGCGTCATTCTTCCCAGCAAGTCTCGACCTGATCTCGGCCTTGACGTCAACCCCGAATGACTGAATGAGGGCAAAGCACGCCTCGTCGGCGTCGAGGGAGAGTATGGCAAAAGGCTTCTCCTCTCTAACGGTTTTCCTAAGACGTTCAAGCTGATGCTTGAACCACTGTCCCTTCTGTATCGTAAGCTGCGAGTCGGGTGCGAGGCTTATCGTGTGGTGCGAGCCTTGGAGGGCGTATTTCTCGGGCGCTTGCACGATCACGCCGTGGATTCTCAGTCTGTTCAGCTGGCGGTCAAAGCTTGTCTTGATTACTTTGAGCCACACATTCACTGTCACCCGCTCGCTGGAGGGTCTGCTGGCGTCGACTCGTTTGATCTCCCTGCTGGTCTTAGCGTATACTTGGTCGTCACGTTCGATGATGTTGTAGAGGTTCCATAGATCGCTCAGGTTGTTGATCTCCACGGCTACGGTGCCGTGTTTGAGATCCTCGTTTAAGATCTTCAAGGGATCCCCGTCGAAGAGTCCGGCGTTGTGAGAGGCTAGGTGAGGGGGCTCAGCCTGTTGCGCATTTCAACCAGCAGCTGCGCCTTCCTGTCTTCAAGGTTCAGGCACAGGATCTTCATCCCTTTACCGAAGCGTTCGTATTTGAGAACGTTCAGCTTCACCAAGGGCTCTATGATCCTAGCGATGGTAGAGGGCGAGACGTTGAGGAATGTTGCAAGACCGGCTTGGTTGAAGACCTTGTCCTTGTTCTCAAGAAGATACTCAAGGAGCTTTACTTGGGCCTTGGACTGAAAGATGTCCGTGAGCCTTGCCATGACAATCGCCTATCTGAAGACTATACGCGTCCCCACTCTCTTCTTCCTGAGGACTCTGTCAACGTTCGACGGATCTTTTCCATTGATGATCCATGTGGGCAGCAGCGACCGCTCGATTATCTTCAGAGCGACCGGGTCGAGGAGCCTGTATCCGCCGGCGGTGGCGGTCTTCCCCGCGATGATCTCAGCTAGCCCCCCGGGCGTGATCTCATCGAACTTCCTTGCGTTCGAGTCCGCTTTAGGATCTGAGGAGTAGACGCCGTCGACATCGGTGAGGTTTACGAGCATATCCACACCCGCAGCCTCGGAGAGGAGGGCTGCGACCGCGTTTGTAGACTGCCCGGGCTGCAGTCCTCCCATGATCACCAGCCCACGCAAGGTGTAGTCGTTGAGGGCTTCTTCGAACCTTGTGGGGATCGAGGGCGCGACGATATCCTTTAGCCCTGAGACGAGGAGGCTTGCGTTGATGCGGCTGACTTGAATGCCGATTTGGTCGCAGAGGCTTTCCGATGCGCCGAGTCTCCTGGCAACGTCAATGTAGTGTCTCGCGACTTCGCCGCCGCCGGTGACGACGAGGAGGTGATGGCCCTGCTGATAGAGCTGAATGAACTTCTTTGCATACTCGGCGACCAGCTCGGCGTTGACCGCTCGAGGAAACAGGAAGCCCCCCACTTTGAAAGTGATCTTCATGTACTGTCTCTCCTCTATCATATGCAAATCCAACGAGCTTATATAAGTGGCTTTTTTGTTACGCCCTCAATGAGCGTGGAGATATTTGTCTAGGAGCGCCATCCTACAGTACAAGGTCAAGCGGGTGCTGGACACCCTGTCATCGAAGGAGGGAAGGGGGACCGAGCTCATCACCCTCTACGTCCCTCCGAACCGTCAGATTCACGAGGCGATGACTAACCTTAGAGAAGAGTATGGCACCGCCTCGAACATAAAGTCACGCACGACCCGGAAGAATGTTCAGGACGCGATAGAGAGAGTAATGCAGAAGCTTAAGCTGTTCAGGGAACCTCCTCCGAACGGGATCGCCATCTTCTGCGGCGCGATTCCCCAGAACGGGCCTGGGAGTGAACGAATGGAGATCTACGTGCTCGAGCCCCCCGAGCCCATCAACGTCTATTTCTACAGGTGCGATAACAAGTTTCACCTCGCCCCTTTGCAGGAGGTTCTGAGGGAGAAGGAGGTTTATGGGGTCATCCTCATCGACGCAAACGACGCCACCATAGCAACCCTGCATGGAAAGAACCTGACCATCAACGGCGAGTACCGCTCGGGTGTAGGCGGGAAGCATAAGACGGGTGGCCAGTCCGCCCGCAGATTCGAGCGGATCAGAGAGCAAGAGATCGGAAAATATTTCACGCGCGTCGGATCCCACGCAGATGAGATACTTCTGAACACGCAAGGCTTGAAGGGGATCATCATCGGTGGGCCAGGTCCAACGAAATACGATTTCACCGAGGGGGATCATCTGAACTACATGCTGAAACAGAAGGTCTTGGCGACTGTCGACACTTCCTACACGGGCAAGAACGGCGTGGAGGAGGTTATCGCCAAGTCTTCAGACATCCTGCAGAACGTGCGGTACAGCGAAGAGAAGAAGGCGGTGCAAGAGTTCCTCTACGAGATCGGTCACGACACGGGGCTTGCGGTGTACGGTGAGGATGTGGTGAGGAGGTATCTTCGGGAGAGGGTTGTAGATACGGTCCTTCTCTCGGAGAAGCTTTTGAGACTGCATGTGTTTGTGAAGTGTGGGCAGTGCGACTACCAGAGAGACGTCATCATCCTGCCATCATCCTCGATCAAGTATGAGCAGGACTTAGCCTCCGAGAAGTGCCCGCGATGCTCCAACCAGTCTCTGGGCATCGAAGTGACGAAGGACTTGGTTGACGAGTTCATTGAGATGGCTGAGCAGGCGAACGCGAAGCTCGAGTTGATATCGTCAGAGACGGATGAGGGCGTGATGCTCCTGAAATCGTTTGGCGGGATCGCAGCGGTCTTGAAGTACAAGCCGGGGCTCTAAGGTTACACCCTTCTCCCTCTGCGTCCCCCCGGTCGGCGCGTCCCGTCATGGGGGATAGGGGTGACATCCTCGATTCTTCCGATCCGGAAACCGAACCGCGCCAACATCCTGATCGCGGCTTGTGCTCCGAGGCCTGGGGTTCGCGCGCCATGGCCGCCTGGCGCCCGCACCCTGATGTGTAGCGCTGAGACTCCTTTGTCCCTGGCCGTCTGGGCTGCTGCCGAGGCGGATTGCATGGCCGCGTAGGGTGTGCCTTGAAGCCGGTCGGCCTTCACGTGGCGGCCGCCGGAGCTTATCGCGATCGTCTCGGCCCCGCTCACATCGGTGATGTGGACTATCGTGTTGTTAAAGGAGGAGTAGATGTTCGCGATGCCCCATCGTTCAGGCCTTTTTTCAGACATGTCGGTGCACTCTTCGGGATTTCCTGAATCATGCGTGCCATGAGCTATTATACTTTTCTGTGACTATCCGGCTCTGGCGCGGCGGCTCACAGACTTTTTCCCTGAAGGAGCTCCGCTGTGGTTAGCACCTTGACGTTCAGCGGGAGTTTAGCGACCTCCGATATCCTGTCCCCGATGAGATACTTCAGCTTCTTCTCTTCGGCCAGGTCAAGGAGTCTCTGCGTGATGACGCCGTCGAAAAGCAGCATCTCGGCTTTTGCCACGTCCTTCATCTTCTGCGCGAGCTCGCCGACGGGGAGCCGACCCATGGCCTTGCCGTCTGCGTCGTAGAAGATCGCTTCGAGGGTGCCCCGAATCTGCTGCGCGTCCGCCGCTACCGCGTCGGGGACGATGATCTTCGCCTTGGGGCGATAGTCCGTCTTCACCTCGGCGATCGGGATCTTGTCACGTAGGCTTTTCATGATCTCTTTGGGCGTAAGCTCCTCAACCTCTTTTCCTGAGGGTGCCCGGGCGACGTAGTCCAGCTCTGCTACCTGCGTGAGCTCCTTGAGGATAAGGTCTCCTCCCCGGTCCCCGTCAAGGAAGGCGGTGACCTCCTTGTTCTTGCTGAGCTCGATCGCTGTCTTGGGGATGTGTGTTCCCTCCAGGCCGATCGCGTTCTTGATACCGCATTTGAGCAGGTTCAGGACGTCGGCGCGCCCCTCGACGATAATGATCGCTCCGCTCTCATTTATCTCGGGGCCCGCGGGAAGCTTCTCGGGGCCGAACTCGACGATCTCTTTTGACCTGATGGAGTCCGAGACCTCTTTGACCACTTCTTCCGAGCTTGGGGCGACCTCGATCACCCACTTCCGCAGAATGTCCTTCGCCTTGTCAAGGATGAGGCGCCTCTTCTCTTCCCGTACGTCTTCTACTTTCTCCAAAGTAACTTTCGCGCTGCAGGGGCCTATCCGCTCGACGCTCTCGACGGCTGCGGCGATGATGGCGGTGGATGCCTTGTCCAGGCTTGAGGGTATCTCAATAGCCCCCGTGGTCTGGTCCTTCTTTGACTGAAGGTTGATTTCGATCCTCCCGATCCGTCCTGTCTTCTGGAGCTCTCTAAGGTCAAGGTCAGGGCCGAAAAGCCCCTCGGTCTGACCGAAGATTGCACCGATGACGTCCGGTTTCTCAACGACCCCTTCGACCTCAAAACGGGCCTTGATGACGTACTTTGTTGTTCGGGCGTACTGTGAATTAT
This sequence comes from uncultured Candidatus Bathyarchaeia archaeon, assembly GCA_964432545.1. GTDB lineage: Archaea > Thermoproteota > Bathyarchaeia > 40CM-2-53-6 > DTGE01 > CAYSNV01. The sequence goes on from CAYSNV010000006.1 coordinate 11,192, forward strand.
CACTCAAAAGACTGACCCTCCAGAGATAACATTTCTACAAAACTTCTTTCAGGTGAAGAGAGCCTAGTGCTCTGCTGCCGCTGATCCTTCATGGAAGTTAAGGGTTTTCCAGCTATGCGGATGAGCGGTCAGCTCGCGGTTTTCACCTTCTCGATGTAGCCTGCGAGCTCTTCAACACCTTTGATCTCGCTTTTGACTAGGCCCTCCATCTGGCTTCTGATCGAGGAATCTGCCTTAATCCTCATGTGACACAGTTCACGTGTTAGAGTTCGGGAGAGTTCTCTCCCCTCGTTGTCAAAATCAGTCATTACTATCAACTCCTTTTCTTTTCTGAATCTGTTGATGAAGTCATGAAATCCAGCTCCGCTGCCTTTGACGCAGAAGATCTCTCCTTCTACACCTAGGCTTCGAAGCGACCTGAGATCATTCAACCCTTCAACAAGTATCGGGATGCCTGTCTTAGATTTCTTGACGAGACGCTCCGCTAGCTTCAGTATCCTCTGGTGTCGTTCCTCTGTTCTCGTCAGCGAAAGCTACCTCGTAATCTCCAACTCGCGGACCTTTCGCAGCAGCTCTCTTGCCCTTTGGTTTGTTTGGAAGTGTCTGCGGGCTTCTTCAAGTATCTCGTTGAGCATCTCCGCTGTGCTCTTCTTCAGATCAAGGGGGTGAATTAAACCTTTCGAATACGCCTCTTTCAGTTCGGAGGCCGTGGAGAATGCGAGGTCTCCGCCGAACTTTGCAGGGCGTTTCAGGTGGAACGTGCCTCTGGTAGGGAATATGATGTACTCGACTATGTCGATGATGGGGTTCGCATTCGCGTCTTTCGGGGGACAGTATGCATCACTTATCTTCTTCTCCACCTCGGCGGCCGTATCGTGGATGAAGATGCATTTCTCCACCTTGCTCTTGGACATCTTGGCGCTGATGCGGAGGTTGAACCCCTGGTCCTCGTCGTAGACCCCCCCGGGCGCCTCAGCCGGCGGCTCCAACCCCATCAAGAGGGGGGTGTGGACGCATACCGGCTTTTTCACGTTGAGGTCGCCGGCAACCTCGCGGGCGAGCATATGCACTTTTCTCTGGTCGATCCCTGAGCAGGCCACATCCAGCTCCATCTGAAAGATGTCGGCCGCCTGCATGCATGGGTAGAAGAGCAGGGCTGTCTTCATCTCGTCGGAGGTCTTGCCGCGTCCCGCGATGGTTAGACTCCGCTTCATGCGGTTGACGGAGGTGTTGAGGGCGATCTTGACCAATTTCTCCCAGTATGTCGAGTCCCTGACGATCTCTGAAGCCCAGACGTACTTCACCCTGTCGGGCGGAATGCCGACCGCGGTGAAGCCCTCCTTGAAGTATTCGCCTGCTATCCTGATGCTCGCCATGTCTCCCCCGAGCTTGTTGTTTATCCAAGAGTGCCAGTCTGCGAGGAAGATGATGAACTCGAAACCGGCGTCTATCATATCCTTGATCTTTGTTCCACAGACAAGCCCGGTGCCCAAGTGCATTACTCTGGGTGTCCGTTCTCACTGTCCAGAGCACTCAAAGCCCCAGTAGGCTCTCGGGGACGTGTTCGTCTGGAGGAGCTGCTTCAACTCCTCTTCAGTGATCACTTCCGCGGTATTCCTTTTGACCAGTTCATACTTCTGGGTGACGTCCAACCTAGGTCACGCAGTATTCTGTGTACCTTTGAGCACTAAGAAGCTCCGATATAAAAGAAGTTTGTTGTCCCGCTAGGTGGCTGCCGAGTTGCACCTATCCCACAGCGCACCGGAACCCCGCAGACCTCAGACCGCGCGCCGCCTTTTTGATGTCGATCCTGAACCCCCTGTGGCCACGGAGGCTGTCTTTCAGATCGCTCCTCTACTCAAGGAGGTGTCGGAGGCCTTGAGCTTGAGGTGCTACGTCAAGACTTCAGGCAGGACCAAGGTCAACAAAACCGACGATATCGAAAAGCTGGCTGAGAAGACACTGGGGCTTCGATACACACGAAGGCGTCTTCGTGTGTTTCAGCAAGTACTTTCAGGGGATCCTCCCGCAGACGGCCAGAGCCTCTTGGGCCTCCTCTAGGCGGGTACATGCCTTTCACGGCTCTTCGAAGGCGTGGTTCAGGCCTATCCGTCAACGTTCTAGGTCGCTTGGGTTTTGGCGCTGTCGCCTACTACACTAACGCTCAGTATCACCGGTTGGCGTCGCCACTCTCAACTGAGTTCTCTCGTGGTAGGCTTTCGTGCGTTACGCCACCTCTAGAAGTTGTCCGAAAGGAGTGTTTTAACCTTTCGACCTTAGGTGTCTGCGCAGCTTGGTGAGGTCGAGTTCGAGGGCGGTTGCCGGCATCTCCAGTTTCCACGCTTCCAGGACTTCCGGGTGGATCTCTCCGATGAGTCCTACGTCTTCGCCCTTTACTGCGAGCGCGCCTACCCTCCCTTGGATGAAGCTGGCATGTTCGATGTCGAGGATCGTGGAGCTGAGTCCGAGGTTGGTCATAAGGGACTCCAGGATCGACTTCATCTCGGTGAAGTTCGCGGTGGGGTGGGCGGTGACGTAGGCGAGCCTCTTCGCCTCCTCGAGGCCCTTCTGAGCGTCTTCGCTGGGGAGGGCGCAGTCTCCAACTTCGAAGATCTTCTGCGGGTAGTCGTGGTGCGTGTTGTTGCTGAGGAGTTCTAGGAGGCTGGGGATGAGCCAGGTTCTGATGCAGGTCTGGGTGGCCATCTTGGGGTTGGCTACCTCGATGACCGGCTGGGGGGGCAGGTTCATCATCGCGTACAATCTGTGAGGGGTGGTCATGTTGAAGGTAAGGATCTCCTGGAACCCGAACCCTACGGAGAGCTCTCTCACCCTGTCGTAGTATTCTGTCTCCGGCTTGAGGCCACCGACCGTCTGGAAGGGCGGCCACCGGGTCGGCACCTTGTTCACGTCGTAGGCGATCGCGATATCCTCGATCACGTCGATCGGGTGCATGACGTCTTTTCGGTAGCAGGGGACTCCCACGACTATGCTGCGCTTGGTGAACTTGACCACTCTGTACCGTGCCCGTTCTAGAAGTTTTCGAAGGTCTTTCGATGGGAGCGCAAGCCCCAGCATCTGGGTGACGTACTGGAGATCTAGTTTGACTGTAAGGGTGCCGAGCTTGGGGGTTGTCAGCGTCTTCTCAGGGTCGAGGGGGTTCACCACTCTTGTGGAGTAGATCTCTCCCGCCCGATCCGCGAGGGCGAGGGTGATAATAGTGAGCGCGTCTAGGACAGCGTCCTTCGCTGTTCCTGTGATCTCGATGAGGATGTTCTTGGTGGCGGGGGTGATCCTGCCGAGGTCGTTGGAGTTGATGATGGGGGGGAAGGAGAGGACGTTGCCCCGGTCGTCTTTCAGGATCGGCCAGGCCGGGAAGCTGTCAACGATGTGGCCGTACTCCACTCCTTTGGGATGTTGGACGAGGATTTCCTTAAGGGTGAGCCTTGTATCGAAGCCGAGGGGGGTGAAACTGGTCTCCTCAGGCTGGCTGACGGTGTAGTGGATCGGAGGCTTTACCAGGTCGAGCTCGTAGAGGCCGATTGAGGTCCGTTTCCGTCCTCGGCCGTAGGTCAGATCAAGCTTGTCCTGAAGATGCATCATGCTTTTGATCGCTGTGTCTGAGAGGTTGACGCCTCGTATCACGGAGCAGGCGATGTAGGGGCGTATCTCTCTGAGCCTCTTGTCGACGTAGGCTTGTACACCTGAAGCCCCTCTGTTCCGGTAGGCTTTCAGCCCTGATTCGATGCCCAAGAATCCACGCAGGGCGCGGGCGATCCCCTCGACGCTCCAAATGTCAGGGTGGTTGCTGTCCTTGACCTCGATGGTCAACTCGTCATCCTGAAGCGATCCCACCTCTCCTTTCACGTAGGCGAGGATCTCATTGAGCTGCTCTTGGTCGTGGGGGAGCGGGCGCCCGATCAGGCCCTCGAGGTCGCTGAGGCTGACTTCCACCGTCGGCACCCTAGAACACCTCCTTGGTTCTAAGCCACTGGATGTCTTGGGTGAAGAGGTCACGGATGTCCTCGATACTGGCTTTCATCATGTAGAGCCGGTCGACCCCCAACCCCCACGCCAGCACCGGCACCGTGATGCCGAGCGGAAGCGTCAGTTCGGGGCGGAATATGCCTGAGCCTCCAAACTCAAGCCAGCCGTACCCCTCCTTGTAGGCTTGCAGCTCGATGCTGGGCTCGGTGAACGGGAAGTAGTCGGGTTTAAACCGCACCTTGTCGGCATGGGCGATCTCGCGCGCAAACCTCTCCAAGACGCCTAACAGATCTCTCAGGGTCAGGTCTTTCCCCACGACAATCCCTTCCACCTGGTTGAACTCGCTGAGGTGAGTGCGGTCGGTGACCTCAGGACGGTAGCAGCGGGCGATCGAGAAGTACTTTCCCGGGATCTTCAGCTCCTTGCTGATGAGCGTGCGCGCGCTGATCGCGGTCCCATGACTCCTAAGGATCAGCCTCCCCGACTCTTCTGTATTGAAAATGTATCCCCAGCCTCTGGATCCAGTCTTCCACCCGTTCTCGTGCGCCTCCTTCACGTTCAGGAGGTACTCCCTGTACCGGGTGAGGTCTCCGTACCGCGGGTCTTTGAGGAAGAACATGTCATGGATCTCCCGCGCGGGGTGGTCCTGTGGCATGAAGAGCGCGTCGCAGTTGAAGAACATGTACTCGACGGTGGGGCCGGTCATCTCCTGAAATCCCAGGGCGACCAGTCTCCTCTTGAGCTCATCAAGGAATTGGTTGTAGGGCTGTACCTTGCCAGGCCAGGTCGCCTGCACGGGGGCTTGAATATTGTATCTTCGTAGCCTCAGGCTGCGCCATCGTCCTGTGGCGATATCCTGCGAGGTCAGCTGGCTAACGGTCTGCTCTGCCTGCAGCCCTCTCTTCACCTCGTCTCGGCCCTTCTCGGTGAGAGTGATCGTCCGCTCGGTCTTGGGTTCCGCAAGGACCAGGTTCCTCCTTTTGAGAATCTCGATGAGGTCTCTCTCCTTGGGGGTGAACTCCTCTTCGATGACCTCTTTCCGGCTTTGGATATCGCGGAGGAGTTCCTCGTCAGGCTTTTCACGTGCGCGGGTGGGGGTTTCTATCACAATTCTCTCTTGGCTTTTTCCGATTCTTGCGAGGCTCTTCCGTTTCATCCATCCGAGAATGACGGGGATGAACGCGGTGTCGATGTTGAGGGCTTTCACCACGTCGTCGAGGAAGGCTCTCCCGCCTTTCTGGATCGTCATCTCGACAACTTGATGCTCGGGCAGGCCGGCGCGCGCGTATTTTGCTCCCTCTTCAGTTGTCCGGTACAGGTTGAAGGTCTTCTTCTCCATCGACACCAGACCTCTTTCAGAGAGACTTAGCGCACTCCTCATCACCGCTGAGCCGTCGAGCCCTGAGCGCTCCGCCAGTGCCTTGAGGTTCATCTTGTCGTGAGACTGTGAGAGGATCGTTAGCAGAACGGCGTCGTTTTCACTGATCTCCGTCATTGCGCCAGCACGCTACCAGTCATGGGTAAGCCAACATTTATATCTATTCTCCAAGCTGCCATAAGTAACACATCGGAATGGGAGGCTTCAGCCAAGAGGCACAGCTGATGAGCAACAACGAGATGGTTGTGACGCCGTGGGAGGTCTCCGGCGTCATCGACTACAACAAGCTGATTGAGAAGTTTGGTACGTCCCCCCTCAGCGACGAGCTTCTGGAGCGGTTTCGGGGGTACACCGGCGAGATCCACTTCCACCTCAGAAGGAAGATCTTCTTCTCCCACAGGGATCTCGACTGGATCTTCGACCTGTACGACAGGGGAGAGAAGTTCTGCCTGTACACGGGGAGGGGCCCGTCCGGCGACATCCACATCGGCCACGTTGTCCCGTGGATCTTCACCAAGTATCTGCAAGGCAAGTTTCGGGCGAAGCTCTACTTCCAGCTCACAGATGACGAGAAGTTTCTCATCAACTCCAACCTCTCCAAGAAGAAGGTTCTGAAGCTGATGTATGACAACGCCCTCGACATCGTCGCGACAGGCTTCGACAAGAAGAACACGTTCCTCATCTCCGATATGAAGCATGCGGGGGTGATGTACAACATCGGCCTCTGGGTTGCCAAGCACGTCACCGGCTCCACCGCCAAAGCCGTCTTCGGCTTCACCGACAGCTCCAACATCGGGATCCAGTTCTTCCCAGCAATACAGGCGGCGCCCGCGTTTTTGGACTCGCTCATCGAGGGGAGGAATGTGCCGTGCCTGATCCCCGCCGCCATCGACCAGGACCCGTACTGGAGGATCGCCCGGGATGTCGCACCGAAGCTCGGCTTCTACAAGCCTGCGCAGATCCACTCCCGCTTCCTTCCGGGGCTGGGCGTCGGCGGGAAGATGTCGTCGTCGCTTCCTGAGACCTGCATCTTCCTCAACGACTCCGTCAAGACTGCCCGAAAGAAGGTGATGAACGCCTTCACCGGCGGCCGGGCGACCGTGGAGGAGCAGAAGAGGCTTGGCGGCGACCCGTCGATCTGTAGCGTCTTCCACTACGAGTCGCACCTGTTTGAACCTGACGACCAGAAACTGGCGAGGATCGAGGCCGGCTGCAAAGCTGGCGAGCTCATGTGCGGCGAGCACAAGCGCATGCTTGCTGAGAAAGTCGAGAAGTTCCTAGTCGAGCACAAGCTGAGGCGGGAGAAGGCGAAAGACACCCTCCAAGAGTACTTCCTCAACTCGGACAAAGCCATGGAGGAGATCCTGCAGTAGCGGGTTGGCAAGGTTTCGAGGATGAGCCTAGACCCCCTCGACTGCTACCTGAAGGCAGGCGGGATCGCCTCTCAGATACGCCGGGAGATGCGGCAGGTACGCCTCGAAGGTGAAAGCGTCCTCGCCATCTGCACCCGGGTCGAGGAGAGGATCCGGCAGCTGGGCGGAGCACCCGCCTTCCCCTGCAACGTCGGTATCAACGAGGTGGCGGCGCACTACACCGCTCGCCTTGAGGACGCCACGACGGTGCCCGCGGGTTCGATTGTAAAGGTGGACTTCGGGGTCGCGGTGGACGGGTACATTGCCGACACCGCCTACTCGTACACCGCAAACCCACAGCTCCTCACGATGGTGGCTGCGTCGAAGGAGGCTTTGGCGCAGGCGATCAGAGCGTTCAAGCCTGGATCACGGCTGGGTGAGGTCGGCGCGGCGATCCACCGCGCAGTCCAGGGCTTCGGGTTCCAGCCGATCCAGAACCTGAGTGGGCACAAGATGGAGAGGTACACGCTCCACGCCGGCAAGTCCGTCCCTAACGTCGCGGCCGACACTGGCGGCAGACTCGAGCCGGGTGAGGTCTACGCGATCGAGCCGTTCGTCACCACCTTGGACGGGGCCGGCCGGGTGGTTGAGGGAGCTGATGCGTACATCTACAGGTTCGTCAAAGAGAAGGGGGCGAAAAGCGGCGGGGAGAAGGATCTTGTCCGGGAGATCAGGGAGCGCTTCAGGACTTTGCCGTTCAC
>CAYSNV010000007.1:0-12552 GCA_964432545.1 uncultured Candidatus Bathyarchaeia archaeon
CGTCGGGAGCTTCCACATACCATACGACGTCGTATCTCCCGAGAGTCCAGAATATCGAGCGGATCGTGACGCCTCCAGGCTTGGTCTCAAGGATCTTGTTGACTTTCTTGGTGATGTCCTTGGTGATCCTCGTCCTCAACTTGAAGAGAACGATAAAATGCAGGAGGCACCCTCCCTACGTATGGGAGAGGTTTCATAAAGACCTTTCGAATACGGTTGAGAAGGGTCAGAGGTCTCGGCCGCAAGGGGCAGTAGGCAACTGAGCTAGGAAGCGTTTGAAAACTTTATTAGGTCGACCCGTCTTAAGGAGGCGTCCGTGTTCCCTACGACGAGGTCATTGTGGAACCCCCGGCATTTCAGTGGTACGGGGATCGAAACATTCATTAAACCGGACAAAAAGGGAAGATTGAAGTTAGGCTGATGAGAGTGAGGCGCAATGGTAAAGCCGTTCTACGTCAAGTTTGTGGTCCCGAAGGAAGTCGCCGACAAGGCCTACCAACTAGTCCAAGTGTCGCGGGACTCCGGTAAAGTGAGAAAAGGCACAAACGAGGTCACCAAAGCGATCGAACGGGGAATCACCAAGCTCGTCTTGATCGCAGAGGACGTCGAGCCGCCGCAGGTGGTCGCGCACCTGCCGATTCTGTGCGAGGAACGCAAGGTCCCCTACCTGTATGTCCCCAATAAACTCGAGCTGGGCAAAGCCGCAGGCATCGAGGTGACCTGCTCCGCCGTCTCCATCGTCGACGGCGGCGAGGCAGCCGAGACCCTCAAGGAGCTCATCGAGAAGGCGGGAAAGCTGTCCAAGGGCGGGGCTGCCAAAGGTGAGTAGCGCAAGGGGAAGGGCCGAAGAAGGCGTAACCCCGGCAGAGGTCACCCAGATCATCGGGCGCAGCGGCGTCACCGGAGAGGTCATCCAGGTACGCGTCAGGATTATGGAAGGGAGAGACAAGGGAAGGATCATCACGCGCAACGTGAAAGGACCCGTCAGGCTGGGCGACATCTTGATGCTCCGCGAGACAGAAAGGGAAGCGAAGAAGATCAGGTAGACGAAAGGGGGAGACCGGGATGCCGAGAAGCTTCAGATGCTCCTTCTGCGGTAGAAGCTACGCACACGGTACAGGCATGATGTACGTGAGAAACGACGGGACACTCCTCCGTTTCTGCTCCAGCAGGTGTCGACGAAGCGTCTTGGACTTGAAGCGGGACTCCCGCAAGCTCAAGTGGACGAAGCACTACGGCAAGAAGGAGAAAGGAGCCTAGCAACTGGCCTTTGCAGCCAGCGGCAGCTCTTCTTCTGCCTGTTTCTCTTGTAACGTTTAAATCCTCTCAGACGTAGTTCTCACCCGAGGCGCGGGTTATGCCAATCCGTCAACCTGTAGTAGCCGTTCTCGGCCACGTCGACCACGGAAAGACCACCCTTCTCGACAAGATACGGGGGACCACGGTCGCAGCACGGGAGCCGGGGGCTATCACCCAATGGATCGGCGCAAGCCTACTCCCCGCTGAGACGCTAACCAAGATCTGCGGCCCCCTCCTGAACAAGCTGAACTTCACAATCATCATCCCCGGCCTCCTCTTCATCGACACGCCTGGCCATGAGACCTTCTCAAACCTGAGGAAGCGGGGGGGCTCAGCGGCGGATATCGCGATTCTCGTCATCGACGTGATGCAGGGGATCCAACCTCAAACGGTCGAGTCGATTGAGATCTTGAGGGCGCGAAGGACCCCCTTCATGGTCGCAGCGAACAAGATCGACATGATCCCGGGGTGGAGAGCCCACCGCGACGAGCCGTTCATCGAGTCGTTCCGCAAGCAGGCGCCTGAGGTGCAGGGCATCCTCGAAGAGAGGGTGTACCAGATGATCGGCGACCTCTCCAAGCGCAGCTTCAGGTCAGACCGCTACGACAGGATCACAAGCCAAGACCAGTTCCGAACTCACGTCGCGATTGTCCCGACAAGCGCAAAGACAGGGGAGGGGTTACCAGACCTGATGGTGATGCTGGTCGGGCTCACTCAGGCCTTCATGAAAGAGGGACTGGTCACCGTCTCCGGGCCCGCGAAAGGCGTTGTCCTGGAGGTGAAGGAGGAGGTGGGGCTGGGCATGACGGTGAACGCGATCATCTACGACGGCGAACTGAAGGTTAACGACACGATAATCCTGGGTGGGAAGGAGGGGCCGGTGATGACGAAGGTTCGGGCGCTTCTGCTCCCCAAACCGCTTGACGAGATCAGGGACCCGAGGGACAAGTTCAACTACGTTGACGACGTCGCCGCGGCCTCAGGCGTGAAGGTCTCGGCGCCGGACCTCGATAAGGCCCTCGCCGGCTCACCCCTCTACGTGATCCCTGAGGACGAGAGCCTGGACGTGTACAAGTCGAGGATCGAGGAAGAGATAGGGCGCCTGAGAATCCAGACCGACAAGCTGGGCGTCGTGGTGAAGACGGACACCCTCGGCTCCCTGGAGGCGCTGATCGATATGCTCTCTAACATCAACATCCCCGTGAGGCTCGCCGACGTGGGCGACGTGTCGAAGAGGGACGTCGTGGAGGCGGAGGCGGTCAGGAGAGCCGACCCCGTCCTCGGTGTTGTCTTATCCTTCAACGTGGGCACCCTCCCCGACGCGGCGGAGGAGGCGAAGCAGTGGGGTGTTCCCCTCTTCGAGTCGAGCATCATCTACCATCTGCTGGAGACCTATACCGAGTGGGCAAGGAACGAGAGGCTTGCCAAGACCAAGGCCGAGCTGGAGAGCCTGATCAGGCCGGGGAAGATCAAGGTCCTGAGAGGCTGCATCTTTCGGCGGAGCAAACCCTGCATCTTCGGCGTCGAGGTCCTCGCCGGCATGATACGGACGGGCGACCCGCTCATCAACGAGAATGGTAAAGGGGTGGGGAAGATCCAGAGGATTCAGGATAAGGGAAAGGATATCAAGGAGGCGTTGGTGGGGAGCCAGATCGCGATCTCGATGGAGGAGCCCACCTTCGGAAGGAACATCGTGGAGGACGACATCCTGTACGTGGATGTTCCTCGCAGGCACGCCGACATCATCCTGAGCAAGTTTAAGGACGAGATCGCGCCGCAGGAAGAAGAGGTCCTGAACGAGCTTGACAATATTCGGATGCGGGCAATCAGGACGTAGATCTGTGGATCAGAGGGTGACGTACGGCCATCGACAGCACCCTGGCTGTCTTCACTTATTCCCGATTTGAATATTGTGAATAGAATGAATAGGTCTGTGCGCTCTTACCCAACAATTGGCGTATGCGATCTTGATTGCGGCCTATGGCCAAGATTCTACACTGTAGCCACTCAAGATGCCCGGGGTGCTGCGGCCCCGACTTCTTCGACAAACACCCGACATGCTCCTTCATAACTTGCTGCGTTAAGAAGAGGGGACTCGAAATCTGCGCGGAGCGCCCCGAATTCCCATGCCCGAAATCCGAAGACGCGGACGAGTACTAGGCTTTGGAGACTTCCTCGGATCCTCCCTACCGGAAGATCATACCCAATTTGAATTGCGTCAAGAACCACGGTATGAAATCATTCACAGAGCGGCAGAGACGACGAATGAGACTGCTTGAGAAAATGATGGAGAACTTCGACGATGGAAGATCGAAAAGCCTCCACTGTAGGGTGGCAGCTCTGCCCGATTCAACAAGTTTAGAGGCAGCAATAGATGACGCAACCCGAAAAATGCGTGCAGATCCCGCAAAGCCAAACGATGCCAAGGCCAGAATTCTCAAGGAAATCCTCAGTGAAACTGCGCTCAGAGACCGGGTTGCAGCTGATCGAGACAGGGGAACCCGTAGAGGGTAGCTCTTGAAGTACCTCGCAGCTGTGGAGACGCGTGGAGAATTCTAGAGGTTTGAAAAACTCATCCAAATTCGTCAGTAATGTATTTAAGCACCCGGCAGGTAGATACGTGCCACACCGAACCGGCAAGACGCAAGTATGCAAAAGAGACCGAACAGTTGAGGGTTGCCAGTGGCGAAGTTCAAGATCGTCGTTTCCGACAGCAGTGGCAAAGCGCAGACGGCTGAACTCGACGGCGCCAAAGCCCACCCTCTCTTGGGCCGATCCCTCAACGAGGTGATCGACGGCGGCCTGCTGGGAGTCGCCGGCAAGAAGCTGAGAATCACCGGAGGAACGGATAAGGACGGCATCCCGATGAGAGGTGACGTCCAAGGCGGCGGGAAGAAGCGGGTCATTCTCACCTCGCGCCCCGGCTTTAATCCCAAGGAGTCTGGGGAGAGAAGGCGGAAGATGGTTCGCGGCAGAGTCATCACCGAGGACACGTACCTGCTGAACATGCAGGTGGTGGAGGAGAAGCCGCAGGCGAAAGAGGAGACACCGGATGAAGGCAAGAGTCCTTAACGAGACATACAACCCACTCCTGAAGCGGAAAGAGATACGGGTGGAGGTCGAGCATGACCCCAGCGGAACCCCTAACAGGGCCACTGCAAGACAGGAGATCGCCACGCTTCTGGGCGGGGATGCTCAAAAGATCAACGTCGTTAAGATGGTCACCCTGACAGGGACGACAAGAACCGTCTGCGAAGTCGAGCTCTACGACGACCCTGACAGAGCAAAGAAGATTGTTCGCCCCTACCTTCGCGAGCGTGAACTCCCCAAGGAGGAAAGAGAGAGAGCCAAGGCTGCCAAAGAGGCGCCGAAGAAAGAGGAGCCGAAAAAAGAGGCGAAGAAGGAGAAAGAGGGGAAGCCGGCGGGCGAGAAGACCAAACCCGAACAGGCCAAGCCGAAACCTGAAGCGAAGCGGGAGGAGAAGAAGTGAGCGCGCCCGAAGAGAAGAAGCCGAAGGCGAGGAAGCAGCTCGGCACCCTCTACGAGTACAAGTACGAGACCGGCGAGATAAGGCTGAAGAGCAAGAAGTGCCCCCGCTGCGGAGCGATTATGGCAAAGCATGACGCGCCGGTGGGCAGATGGACCTGCGGCTCCTGCAACTACACAGAGTTCACGAAACCGAAGACTTAATCTGAGCTCGTGTACATCAGACGCAGCATCGCGTCAACCTTGCCTTTTGCGACCTTGTCGACCGTCAGTGCCACCACCCCCCTTCCTGGCTGGCCGTAGACGATCAGCGACCCCAGAGGCGACAACGCGACAGCCACCAAGGTCAACAGGTCTTCTTCGCCGTCCACGATCAGCAGCGAGTCGGACTTCTTCAGCGCGTCGGTGACGGTGGGCCACACTGCATCCTCGATCACGCCGGCAGGGTTCGCGACCTTGAAGATGTTCTTGGCGGCATGACTGTAGGGTTCGGCGGGCTCCCGCATCTCCCGGTTATCGATTACCCGCAGGTTCGTTCTCACTTTGTGCCTGTTGAGGAGACGGGAGACGTTGTCTCCGACGCTGACGACCCTCTTCGGTCTCTGTGACGACATGATCGCGTTGATGCGCGCGACTATCTTCTGCTCTGGGCCGGTGAGGAGTTCGCCATAGGGCTCTTTCAGCGCTTGGCGGAGTTCCTCGGTGAGAACGTGGCGAGCCATCTTACCTGACACGAACTGCGTATCTGCCGGGGGTCTTGACATTCATCTTCTTGGCGATCTCGGAGCTGACGTCGAAGACGATGAGGAGCCCAGACCAGTCGTCGCTGAGGTTCGTGGACTTGCAGTTGGGGCAGACTGGACCCGCGCTTAGCATGTTGCACCCCTTGCATGCCTTCTCGGTCATCGCTAGCTCTTCTCCGCGGGCCTGCTTTTCCTCACATCTTCCCCTATCCAGTCGAGCTTGCCCAGGAACGGCTGCCGCATCGTGATACCGATTTTGCCGCCGCTGCCGCCTTTGGGGAAGCTGACGGCGATCACGCGCGCCCGCACTAGGTCTCCTTTCTCGATCTTCCGCTGAGTCTCTTTGCCCAGGAGGATGCCCCGTTTCCCGTCGTAGGAGAGGAAGTCATCCATGATCTGGGAGACGTGGAGGAGTGCGTCTTCCGGTCCAGTTCGCACAAAGGCCCCGAAGTCGGTTGCCTCGACGACCTCTCCCTCGACGACCTCTTGGAGCTGCGGGTAGAAGGTGAGGAGCTTGAAGACGGATTTGTGGTAGGTGGATCCGTCGCCGGGAAGAATCTTTCCAACCTCGTCCAAGTCGACATCGACGACGAGGATTACGTAGCCGAGTTCGTCATCGACAAGACTCTCATACTTCATCTTGATCTGTTCTAACGCGACTTCCCGGATCGCTTTGCCGAATTTCTCCGGGGGGATCCTGATGATATCTTCAACTGTGATGAGACGAAACATGTGAGCTCCTCCTTGAGCACCTTCCCTATCTCGCGTGGGAGTTCAGTCTAGGCGCTAACGCACACGTGTTTAAATATCTTTTTGTGATCCTCCTAGAAACCATAGCTCGGGGTCTCCGGGTTCGCAGTAGAGGCGTCTTCCCCTGAGACTGATGATGGGCAGATGGTTTTCTCGCAGCATCCCCCGCATCTTCACGTCTGCCGTCGCGACAGCCGCGGAATACCGTTTCGCCGCCCTGAGAAGAGAGGTATCGGTGTCTTCTCCGGGCACGGCGTCGAAGGGGACGACTGTGCACCGGTTGGCGAGTTGAAGCGCAAGCGCCGCCTCTTTGCTGACGCGGGGGCCCCTTTTCGACTCAAGCTTCTTGAGCTCTGCGACGACTTGGGGGATGGTGAGGAAGTGGACCCGGCGCTGGACAAGACTCTCGATCTCCGAGAACATGTCGAATCGTTTGCTGATGGAGAGGAGGAGGAAGTTTGAGTCTACGAGAACGTCCAGGACCAGGCGGAACGTCTCCCCGAAGGCTTTCACGTTCCCGGGCAGCTATTTGAGGGTGGCGTACCCGATCAGTCTCCAGCCCTCTTTTATCCGTCGGCTGATCGCGATCTTGGAGGTCGGCTCGATGCAAACAGGCTTCTTCAACGAGACGACGACCACGTCGTCTCGCGCCGAGGTGACCATGCCCGAGGTGACGGAGGTCATGACATTGAGCACGAGGGCCTCGTTCGTTTTGATCTTCTCCACCTTAACCAGCTCCTCGGTACCGAACGCCCTCTCGAAGAGTTTGACGTCGAGGTTCAGCTGGTCTAGCGTGGGAGGGAGCGTGCCCGCTCTTCCCACCATGTTTCCGACCAAGCCGTCGGATTTGGTGAGGGAGGGGTCAAGCGCGGTCCCTATGCCGACGAGGCCGCCGGGCTTTGCCTCAGCGACGGATCCTAGGCTGACGCGAAGGCTTCGGATCTGCGTGGTGAGGGGTTCGTACTCTGTCTTGCCCGCAGCTGTCTTCTTGACCCCGGGCTTGATCTCGATCGCGTCGTCGACGCGGAAAACGCCTTGGAGGATGGAACCTCCGACCACCCCGCCGACCAGATCTTCAGCGAGCGTGCCGGGCTTGTTCACTTCGAAGGATCGGAGTACGTACATGCGAGGGTGGGCCGTGTAGTCCCTCTTGGGGGTCGGGATGCACTTCTCGATCGCTTCGATCAGGACGTCGATGTTCAGCTTGTGCTGGGCGGAGACGGGGATAACGGGCAGGTCTTGCAAGCCCATCTCTTTGAGGAAAGCTTGGATCTCCTCATAATTCTGTACAGCCCTCTCCCGCTCGACGACGTCGATCTTGTTCTGGATGGCGATCATGTTGCGGATGCCGGTCATCCTGGCGGCGACCATGTGTTCCCGGTCTTGGGCTTGAGGGCACCGCGCATCCGCTGCGATGACGAAGAGCGCGCCGTCCATGAGGGCGGCGCCGGAGAGCATGGTGACCATGAGGCTGTGGTGTCCCGGACAGTCGACGAAGCTGACCATCCGCAGGACCTCGGTCTCCCCGCCGCAGAGGGGGCATATCTTCTCGCTGGTGTAGCATTGAGGGGGCTCGTGATTCTTGCACTTGTAGAGGATCGCGTCGGCGTATCCGACCCTGATCGTGATCCCCCGGCGCAGCTCCTCGGAGTGCTTGGAGGTCCACACCCCCGTCAGGGCTTGGACAAGGGTGCTCTTCCCGTTGTCGACATGACCGAGGGTTCCGATGTTCACCTCAGGCTGCATGACGACCTTGTCAGCGGCCGCTTTCGCATCTTTCACCATAACAGGATTCACTTGTAAGCGCGGTATTTTATACTTGTGAGACTTGGGGAGAGTATATAAAAGTGTGTTCTCAAGTCGCGGTGGTGTCGAGCGACGCCACGCCTACTGACCTCGCGCTCAGATTGGAGAGACCCTGCGACGCCGGCGCGTTTTGGAGAGCGCGTCTTTTGACCGTCCTCGGCGTGTGGAAGCTTTTTAAGGACACGGCTGGGTATCTATCGTGATCGTGTTGGCGAAACTCGTCTTATGCCTGGGGATCGAGAGCACCGCCCACACCTTTGGGGTGAGCATCGCATCTGACGAGGGGCGCATCCTGGAGGACGCGAAGGAGGTCTATAAGCCTGCGCCGGGAGCCGGGATCCATCCCCGCGACGCGGCACAGCATCACTGCGCTGCAGCCCCAGACCTCGTCGCGAAAGTGTTCGAGAAAGCCAAGATTCGCCCCCGTCAGATCGATGCGGTAGCTTTTTCGATGGGACCGGGACTCGGCCCGGCGCTGCGGGTGGGTGCGACGATCGCACGGGCATTGGCGGTGTATCTGAAGAAGCCTCTCGTCGGCGTCAACCACGCCATCGGCCACATCGAGATCGCCTCGCTGACAACCGGTGCGAGAGATCCCCTGGTGGTCCTTGTCTCGGGAGGACATAGCGCGCTTGCGGCGTTTGCCCAGAATCGGTGGCGGATCTTCGGGGAGACGGAGGACATCACTGTGGGAAACCTCTTCGACATGTTCGCCCGGGAGATCGGCTACGCCTCGCCGGGGGGCCAGATCGTCGAGCAGCTTGCTAGGAAGGGGAGACGGTACGTTGAGCTCCCGTACACGGTGAAAGGGAACGACGTGGCCTACTCTGGCCTCCTGACCGCCGCGGTGCGGAAGGTTAAGGAGGGGGAGAGGGTGGAGGATGTCTGCTTCTCGCTTCAGGAGGTGGCGTTCGCCATGCTGACAGAGGCGACGGAACGTTGCTTGGCGCTTATCGAGAAGCCGGAGCTCTTGCTGACGGGGGGAGTCGCGGCGAACGTGAAGTTGCAGACTATGATGCGTCTGATCGCTCAAGAGCATGACGCGACCTTCAAGGTAGTGGATAGGAAGTTCAGCGCCGACTGCGGAGCGCAGATCGCGTGGACGGGGATCCTCGCCTACAAGTCGGGTGGGACGGTGAAGGTCGAGGAGAGCGTTGTGAGGCCGCGCTGGCGTCTGGACAACGTCTTCATTCCGTGGAGGGAAGGGTGACGTGCTGAGCAAGAAGGGCGCGGAGGCGAACATCCACCTAGGGGAGTGGAACGGGAGAAAGGTGATCGAGAAGAAGAGGATCACGAAGGAGTATCGGCTGAAGGAGATCGACACCGCGCTGCGGTCATACCGGACCGCCCACGAGGCGCAGATCATCCACGAAGCGAAGAAGGCGGGCGTGCCAACCCCCATCATCTACCAAGTTGACAGGAGCGCCTCCACCATTATTATGGAGCGCGTGGAGGGGGAGCGGCTCAAGGAGCTGCTCCCCAGGCTCTCGGCCAAGGCGCGGCGAAAGCTCTGCCGCCTCGTAGGCCAGAACATCGCCAGGATGCATCAGCGGGACATCATCCACGGCGACCTGACCACCTCGAACATGATACTACTGGAGAACGGGGAGGTCTGCCTGATCGACTTCGGGCTAAGCTACTTCTCCGACAAGCTGGAGGACAGGGGAGTTGATCTTCACCTCATCAAGAGGGCGCTTAACAGCGCCCACTACCGCGTCGCTGAGAGCTGCTTTGCCGAGATCAAGGGGGGGTACGTGTCGCTGACGGGGAGAAGGCAGGCAGAAGAGGTCTTCAAGAAGGTTAATGAAATCGAGAAACGCGGAAGATACTCGGAGAGGATGTGAACCGGGACAAGAGGGATGAGGGGAGATAACGATGAGAGAGATAGTCCTCGTTACCACCAACAAGGCGAAGACCGAGGAGATCACCGACCTTCTCAGCCACTACCAGATCCAGGTGAAGCTGGCGGCGGAGGAGAAACTGGAGATCCAGTCCCACGACCTCAAAGAGATCGTCAGGTACGCGGCCGCCGACCTTGTAGGGAAGATCGCGAAGCCCTACCTCCTCGAGGACGCGGGGTTGTTCGTCGACGCCTTGAACGGATTCCCCGGCCCCTACTCGTCCTATGTGTTCAAGACGGTCGGCGTGCAGGGTATTCTCGCCATTCTCGCTGGCAGCCCGAACCGGGGTGCAGAGTTCAGGTCAGCGGTCGCCTTCCACTCCGACAGAACCGGTCTGAAAGTGTTCGAAGCCGTCGCGCGGGGGAAGATTGCATCCCACGCGTTGGGTACCGGCGGGTTCGGCTTCGACCCGATCTTCGTTCCCGACGAGGGGAGTGGGAAGACCTTCGCCCAGATGAGCGTACAGGAGAAGAACCGGTACTCGCACCGGGCGAAAGCGGTCCGCATGTTCGCCGAGTGGTCTGCGGGGTCTGACAATACTTAAATAGCGGGCGGGGTTCGTTAGGATGAGTCGACATCCATTCACGTCTCACTTGAAAAGAGGTTTTGCACGTTGGCACGGCAGTACGCGCGGAAAAGGGGGCGCTCAGGCTCCACGCGCCCCATCAGCAAGAGGGCGCCTTCTTGGGGCAAGTATGCTCCTGAAGAGGTGGAGGATCTGATCGCCAAGTCCGCGAAGGAGGGGGTTCCGTCCTCGCGGATCGGAATGATCCTGCGCGACCAGTACGGCGTGCCTTTGGCCAACACCGTCCTAGGCAAGAAGATCGGGAAGGTGCTGGAGTCCGCCAACCTGAAACCGGGCATCCCGGAAGACCTTGAGAACTTGGTGAAGAAGGCGGAGCGGATGAAGAGGCATCTGGAGAAGAACAAGGTAGACTACCGGAACAAGCGCTCACTCGCCCTGATTGAGTCGAAGATCCACAACCTCTCCATGTACTACAAGAAGAAGAAAGTGCTCCCGGGATCTTGGAGCTATAAAGCTGCGGTAGCCGCCGTCGTCTAGACATGTCGGAGCATGAACACCGCGCTCTCCTGGAAAGAGCTCAGACGATCGGTGAGAGTATAGGAGAGCAAGCGGCCAAAGGATTACGTTTTCTTGTCTTGAGCCATTTCGACGCCGACGGATTAGCCGCCGCCGGCATCGTCGCCAAGGCGCTCCTCCGGCTCGGCGTCGCCCTCCATGTCAGGATTGTCAGGCAGCTTGACGAGGAGACGTTGAAGAGCGCCTTCGCCACCCCCCGCGACATCATCATCTTCGCCGAGCTAGGAAGCGGCTACCTCGACGTCATCGACAGCCACCACGCTAGCGACCGCCTCTACATCATCGACCATCACCCGGTCGTGGGCGACCCCGCGTCGGTGGAGAACCATCTGAACCCGAACCTTTTCGGATACGACGGCGCCAGGGACCTCAGCGGCGCGGGAACGGTGTACCTCGCGGCCCGCACGATGGGGAACAACGTCGACCTCGCCCCCCTCGCGGTGGTCGGCGCCCTCGGCGACATGCAGGATAAGAACGAGAGAAGGGAACTGACGGGGCTCAACGTGGAGATCGTCACGGAGGCGGAGAAGGCAGGGTACCTAAAGGCGCAGACCGACCTCGTCTTCTACGGCCGGGAGACGCGGCCCGTCTACAAGGCGCTGGCGAACACGATGAACCCCTTCCTGCCCGGGTTGAGCGGCCGGGAGGACAACTGCCTCTCCCTCTTCTCCTCTGTCAAGATCCCGTTAAAGGACGGGGAGAGGTGGAGGACGCCTGCCGACTTGACGCTGGAGGAGAAGCAGAGCCTCATCTCCAAGATCGTCGAGCACCTCACTTCTTTGGGCTTTAGCGGGGAGACCGCGCGCAGCCTGATCGGCCAAGTCTACACGCTGACACGGGAGAAGGAGGGTACGATCCTCAGGGATGCCCGAGAGTTCTCCGCGACGCTGAACGCCTGCGGGAGGATGGGAAAGCGCGGGCTTGGCGTCGCGATCTGCCTTGGCGACAGAGGGGCTGCCCTCACGGAGGTTGAGGCGCTCATCCGCGACTACAAGCAAACCCTCGCCAGGTACATGGAGTGGATCACGCAGAACAGGGAGAAGATCCAGATCCTCAAAGCCACCTCCATCATCCGCGGAGAAGAGTACATCGACGAGAACATGTCAGGGGCGATCTCCTCGATGCTCAGCTCGACCAACGGGTTCGACCCTGACAAGGCCCTGATCGTGGTCACAAAGCCGAAAGAGGACGGGGTGAAGATCTCGGCGCGGATCTCGCAGAAGCTGGCGGAGAAGAGGGTGAACCTCGGCGAGATCCTCAGCGCCCTGTCCAAGTCGCTCAACGGGCTGGGCGGAGGACATAACGTCGCAGCCGGCGCCAAGATCCCGTTCGAGAAGCTGGAGCATTTTCTTCACGAGGTTGACCGCAGAATCGCGGAGCAGCTGGGTCTATGAAAAGCGCGGAGGCGAAGCTCACCGTCCGTCTAGGCGACCCGAAGGTCGCGGCCGCAGCCCTCAAGGCGCTG
>CAYSNV010000007.1:12562-17399 GCA_964432545.1 uncultured Candidatus Bathyarchaeia archaeon
TGGCCTCCGCATCCGCGGCGCGCGAAGAGGAGGCGGCGTGACCTTCAGGATCTCCTCGGAGGATAACCCCGCGCGGCTTCTATCGACGCTGGACGACCTGATCGTCTGTCTGCAGGTTGCAGAGAGAAGCTTGAAGAAGGTACCTGCGTAGAGAGGGTCACGCCCGCTTCTCTATCTTCGAGAACCCCAGCAACGGTGTGAGCGCCTCCGGCGTCATGATCGATCCGTCCTTCTGCTGGAAGCTCTCCAAGATCGCGACGATGACGCGTCCTAGCGCGATCGCCGTGCTGTTGAGGGTGTGGACGTAGCGAGGCTTGTCGCCAGTCTTCTTTCTGGCCCGGATGTTGAGCCGGCGTGCTTGGTAGTCGGTGCAGTTGCTGCAGGAGACGACCTCCCGGTATTTACCTTGGCCGGGGAGCCACACCTCCAGATCATACTTCTTCGCCGCGGTGGCGCCCAGCTCTCCTGAGCAGATGTTGACGATACGGTAGTGGAGGCCGAGCTTCTGATAGATCTTCTCCGCGGTTGCGACGAGCTTCTCATGCTCCTGCCACGAGGTTTCCGGGGCGGTGAACTTGAAGAGCTCCAGCTTGTCGAACTGGTGGACGCGGAAGATGCCTTTAGTGTCCCTGCCATGGGCGCCAGCCTCGGTGCGGAAGCAGGTGGAGAACCCGGCGTAATAGAGGGGAAGCTGATCCTCCTCCAGAATCTCGTTCATGTGCATGGCTGCGAGGGGGATCTCCGCCGTCCCCACGAGGCACAGATCTCTGTCCTTGACATAGTAGATGTCGTCCTTGCCGGTGGGGAGGAAGCCGGCGCCGAACATCGCCTCCTCGCGCACCATGACCGGAGGAAGGACCGGGATGAAGCCGTCCCGGGTGGCGATGTCGAGGGCGAGCCTAAGCAAGGCGACCCCGAGGTGGACCACCTCCCTTTTGAGGTAGTAGAAGCGGGCGCCGGAGACCTTCGCCGCCCGCTCGATGTCCATGACATCGAGGGCGAGACCGAGATCGATGTGATCCTTGGGTTCGAAGTCGAATTCTGGTTTTGCACCCCAGGTTCGCACGACCACGT
Source organism: uncultured Candidatus Bathyarchaeia archaeon (assembly GCA_964432545.1). GTDB lineage: Archaea > Thermoproteota > Bathyarchaeia > 40CM-2-53-6 > DTGE01 > CAYSNV01. The sequence goes on from CAYSNV010000007.1 coordinate 13,637, forward strand.
TCTCGGTCTCGTCGCGGCCCACCGGGACGGTGTCGTGGGTGAGGTTCGGGAGGGCGACCAGAAGCTGCTGCGTCCGGGCGTCGCACTCTCCCATCCTCGCCTCGATCTCCTTAATCTTGCCGGGGATCGCTTTCGCCTCTTCCATGACTGTCGAGGCGTCCTTTCCTTGGCCACGTAGCGCCGCAACCTCGGCGGTGAGAAGGTTGCGGCGGTGTCTGAGCTCGTTCGCCTCGACCTGGAGCTTCCGTTTGAGCTTATCGTTCTCAAGGATGTCGTCGACCCAGGCGACCTTGTCCCGCTCGAACCGTTTCCCCAGGTCCTTCTTGAGTATCTCAGGGTGCTCGCGCAGCAGCTTGATGTCGATCACGTCTTATCCCACGATGCGGGGCGTCAGGGGATACCTCAGTATCCTATTTTAAGTTTGACCTCCCGTATCGGAGCGGTTTTAAGGAAGCGTTTATATTGTATTGGTCAGAAGGCTTAGGCGTCAGAAGAGCGGAAAAATGTTCAACAATATCGTTGAGTGGCTGTACGTCATTGTCCGCACTGTCGGGAACCCCTACCTCGGGGTCTTCGTCATCAGCCTCCTCGGCAACGCGACCGTCTTCTTCCCGGTTCCCTACCTGATCCTGATCTTCAGTCTCGCGGTGGAGGTGCCCGCGTTCAGCATCATCCCCCTCACCGTTCTCGGAGGCTTGGGAGCGACGGCGGGGAAGTTCGTCAGCTACATCATCGGCTACGGGGGGAGGGTGACGCTGGGCGAGAAGTACCGGGCACGTTTCGACTCACTGAGGAGGGCGCTCGGCGGTAGCCCCTTCTTCGCCGCGTTCCTGTTCGCCGCGTCCCCGCTCCCTGACGACGTTATCTTCATCCCGCTGGGCATGATGGAGTACAGCCCCGTCAAGACGTTTTTGGCATGCTTTATGGGCAAGTTCATTCTCACCTTCGCCGCGCTCTGGACGGGCAGGTTCTCACGGTCCACCATCGATTGGCTGATCGGTGCGGAGAACAGCTACACGCTCTGGGTGTCGCTGGTCGCCATCATCGTCGCAACGATCGTGATGATCAAGGTCGACTGGGAGAAGCTTCTTCTGAAAGGGAGAAAAGACGGGAAACCCGTTGGATGAGAAGACTGAGCGGGCGCTCTACCTCACCTTGTCCACATTCTTCGGATTCCTGGACCTGATCATACTATGGCAGGTCTTCACCGCCTACCCTTCTGAGCGCGCCGTCGGCGAACGGTTCATCGTCGAGGAGCTCACCTTCCCCACCCTGCTCTACACCTTCCACTTCAAGCCGATCACACTCTTCATCATCTTCGGATTTCTCTGGTGGACCCTAGGGCTGGAGGGGGGGAAGAGGTACGTTGAGAGGATCCCCCACGCCGGGAGGAGGCTCATCTTCATCTTCTTCTCCACGGGCGCGTTCATCATGTTCTACGAGTTCATCCAGAACTTCCTGATGTGGACAAGCTTCTACATCCTCTACGGGGGCAACCTTGACCAGCTGTACCATCAGGTCAACCCGGCGATGCCCCAGCCCGTCAACTTCAACTTCGTCTCCAAGCTGTTCGCGATGCTGCTGGTAGGCGCCCTCTACGGCATGTACTTCCTTCACAGGATCGAGAACGAAGATTAATTAAGAGCCGCGCAGGGGAGAGAACTGTTTATAAAGGATCGGCTCGATCAGGTAGGAAGGTCAGACCCGTATGTCGAAGTCTTCAAAGAAGATGCGTGACAAGTGGCGTCTCAAGAAGTGGTTCAGCATCACTACGCCCACCTACTTCGGTGAGATGAACGTCGCCAACATCCCCGCCAAGGAGGCGGACCAGCTGGTCGGACGAGTCGTCGAGACGACCCTCTACGACATCACCAACGACTTCTCCCACCAGTCGATCAAACTCTTCTTTCTGATCACAGGTGTCGAAGGCCAGAGAGCCTCCACGGTCCTGAAAGGTCATGAATACTCGTTCGACTTCCTCAGAAGCCTTGTCCGAAGAGGAAGCAATAGGGTCGACGGAGTATTCGGCGTGACCACCAAAGACGGGTTCACCACTCGCGCCTCCATCGTCGCGTTCACGCGAGGTAAGATAAACGGCGCGCAGGAGAAAGGTGTGCGGGACGTGATGAGGAGGACCATGGAGACGAAGGCGAAGGAGCTCTCCTACGACCAGCTCTGCCACGAAATGGTCCTTGGGAAGATCGGGTCTGACGTTTTCAACGAGGCCAAGAAGATCGCCCCCCTCCGCCACGCGGGAGTGAGGAAGTCGAAACTTCTCTCCCTGCCGGCGTCGCCGTCTCAGCCGGCGGCAGAGCCACAGGTCGTTGAGACGACTCCAGCAGAAGCCCCCGCCGAGGCCCAGTCAACAGGGGCGTAGGCGTTCTTAAAGCTCTAGGTCAGGCCTTACCTTACTCCTCTGTCGGCGTATCTTCACCTTTTGATCTACTGAGAGAAACCGGTTCTGCGGAATATCGCATGTGACCACGATGCTGGGGCCGATCCACGTGTTGGAGCCGATCTTGCAGCCTGGGTAGATAGAGGAGTTCACCCCGATCTTGACATGGTCGCCGATCATCGCACCCAGCTTCTGGAGCCCGCTGTCATACCGCTTCCTTCCCACATTGACCTCGATAGGTTTCTCGTCGAACCTGAAGTTGGAGGTGATCACCCCCGCGCCGATCTCGCAGTGGGAGCCGATGACGCTGTCCCCCACGTAGGCGATGTGGCCTAGGCTGGTATCGTGGAGGATGACGCTGTTTTTGACCTCGGTCGAGTAGCCGGCGATCACGTTCTTGCCGACGTAGGAGTAGTCGCGGATGAGCGCGTTAGTGCCGATCCTGCACCCGGAGTCGAGGTAGCATCCCCCCCTGACGACGGCGCCGTGATCGATCTCCACGTTGTCTGAGATGTAGTAAGGCTCCTCAAGCCGTGCCTCCGGCGGTAGACGGGCCGACGGCGAGATGTAGCGGGGGGACTTCGAGAAAACCTTGGACAGAAGGAAGCGGCTTGCCCTCAGAACCTCCCAGGGGCGGCCGATGTCCATCCATTCTCGGTCCCACACGATCCCCGCCGCCTTGGCGCCTCTCTCTATCATGTGGGAGATGCCTTGTTCCAGGTGTCCGATCCTCCGTAAGACGTGGAAGATCGCCGGCGTGAACGCGTAGACGCTGGAGACCGCGAGGTTCCCCAGCTTGGCCGATGCGGAGGGCTTCTCGACGACCCTCTCTATGCGGCTGTTCTCGCCTAGCGCGGCGACACCGTACTCGCTCGGGTTCTCCACGCGAGAGAGGGCGATGGCGATGTCTGAGCCTGACTCGCGGAACGCATCGACAACCCTCTTCACCAGCCCGGCCTCGGAGACGTAGTCCCCGTGTGCGAGGATGAACGCGTCCTCGCCTGCGAGCTCGCTCTCCGCTTTGAGGATGGCGTCGGCTTCCCCCAGCGGCTTCCGCTGTTCCACGTAGGTGATCGTTGCACCGAACGCGTTTCCATCCTTGAAGTAGTTCTGGATCATCTCTTTCCGGTAGCCGACGACGAAGACCATGTCCGTGACCCCGGCGAGTCTGATGTCGTCGACGATGTAGTGGAGGATCGGCCTACCCACCAGCGGGAGCATCGACTTGGGGCGAAGGTCGGTGAGCGGCTGGAGGCGTTCTCCTCGACCCGCAGCGAGAACGAGCGCGCGCATAGAGTCGCCCTCTCATGCACTCCTTGTAGCCCGTAATGCTAATATGATTTTAGGTATAAAGCTCTACTTGGGCGG
>CAYSNV010000008.1:0-15230 GCA_964432545.1 uncultured Candidatus Bathyarchaeia archaeon
GAGTATATATAGTCATGGCCTCCATAGTCCTCGCGCCTTGACAGAACTAGGTGCACCCCGATGAAAGGAAGAAACTACAGGCAGGCAAAGAGCATGCCCTATGCCCGGAGCGAGTATATCCCAGGGTCCCCGCCATCGAAGATTATGAAGTTCGTCGTAGGCGACACACAGGGTACATACGACTACAAACTCGCAACCCTCGCGCTGCGCTACGCTCAGATACGCCACAATGCCTTGGAAGCAGCACGCATCGCAGCCAACAAAGTCCTCATCGACAGCATCGGGGAGACAGGGTATCTGCTGAAGGTGAAGACATATCCCCACGTCGTCCTCCGCGAGAACAAGATGATCGCCACCGCCGGCGCAGACAGGCTCCAAGAAGGCATGAGGAAAGCCTTCGGCAAACCCATCGGAAGAGCCGCCCGCGTTCAGGTAGGCGACCCGATCATCGAGATCTATGTCAAAGAAGCACACTTGGACGCTGCAAAACAAGCCCTCAGGGTATCTGCGGCGAAGCTACCCACCCCCACGCGAGTATCCGTGGAGAAGCTGGAGACCGCGGAGGCAGCCTAGCCGTCCTGAAATCCGCACGCGCCACGGGTTCGTTTTCACGCTTTCTGCCTCTCACAACCACACTCTGTTAATGCAGCTTGGAGAATCGTCATGTGAATGGATACTCTTAATACCGCTAGGATGGCATCTGGAAGCGTGATGAATCGGAAAAAGGCGTGTTGAGATCAAGTCATGGCGCCTTTGGAGAGTTTTCTGCTTATATTGTTCTCCATCTTCATCGGGGTCTTGGCTTCAATGCTGGGGATCGGCGGGGGTATCTTAGTGGTTCCGCTCCTCAACTTGGTGTACGGCTTGACCTCCCAGATCTCTGTTGGCACGAGCCTGTTCACTACCCTTTTCACAGCCATCTCCTCTACCATATCCTACCGTAGGCAGAGAAGGATCGATTACAGAGCCGGGCTGATCATGGTGATCGGCTCCATCCCCGGTGGCATGGTAGGAGCATACGCCACCAACTTCGTCAGCTCCGTCGGGTTGGCTACCATCTTCGGCGCTACGTTAGTCCTCGTATCGCTCAGGTTTCTGAGGGGCGAGAAATCTTCGTCGAACAAGGGACCCTCTCACGGTTGGCGCAGGAGAATCGTTGACTCCAAAGGAGAGGCTTTCGAATATACGGCCAATGTTCTCCCCGGGGTGGCCGCCAGCTTCTTGGCAGGCCTCGTGTCAGGGTTCCTGGGAGTGGGGGGAGGCATCGTCATGGTGCCGGTTCTACGGCTGGTGGTGGGCTTCCCAATGCACTTGGCTGTCGCAGCCTCTCTCTTCATCATGGTTCTCACTTCGCTTTCAGGTACTATTGTCCACGTGAAGCTGGGTCACGTAATCCTAGAATTCGCGCTCCCCCTCGTCGTGGGAGTGATCGTGGGGGCTCAAATCGGCTCCCGCGCAGCAAAAAGGCTCTCTGCGCCTTGGCTTCAAAGACTTTTCGGGATAGCTCTCTTTCTCATCGGCCTGCGTATGATTCTTGAATGGCTCCTGTAACCTGCAGATACGCTTTGCGCGATAGCCTATTCTCGCATCGCACAATAAGACTTAAATCTGCATCACCTCAACCCTAGTATTGTTGAAGCGGAAATGAGTTCAACCACGACACACACCGGTACGAGTACTGGAGGCGCGGCCCGCCTCGCTACTCCACGCTAATTCTTGAACATCTGGTTAACGCTTCAACGCTTTGCCTCGTTGTCCGAGGCGCATTCTCAGGTGTCTAAGATTGCTGGAAGAGGGCTACAGTTGCACCGGATCTCTGTCTCAAACGCCATGTGTGGCGATTGATGTACCAGAGGGTTTTGGGTCATCTATGGAACGAAGGCGGGGATGAGGTTTCCGTGAGGATCATGCTGATAGGGTTTGGGTCTGTGGGGAGGGGTTTCCTCCAGCTCCTTCACAGTGGAGAAGCCGAGATCTCCGCTCGCTACGGGTTTCACCCAAGAGTTGTGGCGGTCGTTGATAACGGAGGCGCGGTGATAGAGTCGGTTCAGATTGACTACCAAGCGGTCCAGGAGGCTAAGAGGTCCGGGGGTTCGGTCGCGTGCACGGGCGGCAAAGGGCGGGTCGGAATGAAGGCCCTTGACGTGATAAACGAAGTTGACGCCGACGTGGTTGTCGAGGCTTCTTCGACCAACTTCAAGAATGCGGAGCCCGCTCTCTCACACATCACCTCTGCACTAAAGAGGCGGCTTCACGTCGTCACAACGAACAAAGGTCCCCTCGCATTGGCCATGCCCGCGTTGATGGAGCTTGCGGAGTACAATGACGTAAAACTACGGTTTAGCGGGACTGTCGGCGGGGGAACGCCCGTACTCGATTTCGCTAAGAAATGCTTGGTGGGCAACCCTATCCGGTCAATTCGAGGAGTTCTAAACGGAACCACCAACTATGTTCTGAATCAGATGTTCCATGTAGGGCTTTCCATGCGTGAGGCGTTGGCTGAGGCTCAGAAGGCGGGCTATGCTGAGACTGACCCGTCCAATGACATTGAAGGCATCGACACGGCATGCAAACTCGTTATCATCGCCAACTGGGTTATGGACCGACACGTCTCTTTACGCGATGTTCAGGTAGAGGGCATATCCGGCGTGACGCAAGAGCAAGTGAAGAAGGCTAAAGAGAAGGGAGAGATAGTAAAGCTTGTAGGAACGATCGGTGATGAGCTGTCGGTGAAGCCGACTCGGATCGCGCTCGATCACCCCCTCAACGTGTCAGGAGCCTTGAACTCGGTAGTCTTCGATACCGGGCTTTCTGGCGAAGTAACGATAGTCGGGAAGGGAGCCGGTGGGATGGAGGCCGCCAGCGCGGTCCTGAGAGACCTCATCGAGATCAAGAGATCCTCACTGCTCTAGGGAGTTGCGGAGTAAGATTGAAGATTGTAATGAAGTTTGGCGGAGAATCCATCACAACCGGGACCGATCTGAAGAAGGCTGCTGAAATAGTAAAGGAACACACCGACCATGGCGACAAGGTATTCGTCGTCGTCTCCGCTTTCAACAGAGCTACCGACGAGCTCGTCGAGATCGCAGGCTACGCTTCGAAGGCTGAAGCAAAGGCTACCGAGCTATTCTTAGAGAGATTCAAGAAGAGACACATCCAGCTTCTCCGACAGTCAATGCCTGGTATTCATCAATTTGAGGCGGTTACTAAGAAAGTCGATCGCCTTCTAGCCGAGTTGGACAGCATTCTCAAAGGCATATCGAGCATCAGGGAGTTAACTCCCCGCTCCCGTGACTACTTATTGTCGTTTGGCGAGAAGATCGCCGCCACTATTATGGCCTCAGTCCTTGAGGACTGCGGATTGCCAGCCCAGTATCTTGAGGGGGGAGATGTGGGAATACTGACCGATGATACTTTTGGTGAAGCTAAGCCTCTTATGAAAGTGACAGAGTTCGAGGTGAGAAAGCGCCTCGATGCCTTGAACGCTGAGGTGACTCCCGTCATTACCGGCTTCATCGCTAAAGCTCAGGATGGCTCCATCACCACCCTTGGGCGGGGAGGTTCAGACCTCACGGCAACGATCATCGGCAAATCGGTAAGCGCAGATGAGGTCTGGATCTGGTCCAACGTCGACGGCCTTATGACTTCCGACCCCAAGATCAGCTCTTCAGCGAAGCTTCTCCCCTGCGTCTCGTTCCAAGAGGCACGCGAAATGGCGTATTTCGGAGCGAGAGTGCTTCATCCGATGGCTCTTGAACCCGCGCGTGAGAAGAACATCCCCATCTGGATTAGAAACTTCCACAAGCCGACTCTGAAGGGGACCCTCATACGTCAGGACGTGGACGCAGGAAACGGTGTCATCGTCAAAGCCGTATCAATCATTAAGGATGTCGCCCTCCTCACGGTCAGCGGCGCCGGCATGGCAGGAGCTCCCGGCGTGGCGGCGAAGATCTTCAGCATCTTGGGGGAGAGCAAAATCAATGTGCTGATGATCTCCCAAGGCTCCTCTGAAGCGAACATCTCCCTCATCATCCCTAGAAGTCATCTTCATAACGCTCTAAACAAGTTGGAGATGCACCTGTCAGGGACAGGGTACGTGCAGGAGATCGTACCTGAGCCAGATGTATGCGTCGTTGCCGCTATCGGCACTGGTATGAAGGGAACTCGGGGGGTGGCTGCACGAATCTTCCGAGCCGTAGCCGACGCTGGGGTTAACATCCGCATGATTGCGCAAGGATCCTCGGAGCTGAACATCTCTTTCGTCGTCAAGGAGAGCGACGGCGTCAAGGCTGTGGAGGCTGTTCATAAAGAGTTCAAGCTAGGGGCGTCAGAGAGCGAGGAGATCTAGTAGACAGGCGTGAGCCAGTGTCTGTATTTCTTCTGTTTTCCTTGAGCGATCTTGGAGAACTTCTCCTTGAACATGGAAGCTACAGGTCCCGGCTTCCCATCTCCGATCTTTCGATGATCGATCTCAAGGATGGGTGTGATCTCAGCCGCGGTCCCGGTGAAGAACGCCTCATCGCAGATGTAGAGCTCTGACTTGAGAAGGCTCGCCTCGACAATCTTGATACCCTCGTTCTTTGCGATCTCAAGGACGGACCTTCGGGTGATGCCTTCTAGGATGGAGGATGAGAGGGTCGGGGTGTAGATCTGTCCATCCCGGACGAGGAAGACGTTCTCCCCTGATCCTTCGCCAAGATGTCCTCTTGTATCCAATAGAATCGCCTCGTCGAATCCTGCTTTGGTAGCCTCAATCTTCGCAAGGATGGAGTTGGCGTAGGCGCCACTGGTCTTCGCAAAAGAGGGCATACACTCGTCAGGGATTCTTCTCCAGCTTGAGGTGCAGACTCTGACCCCGCCCTCCTTCAAGTAGGCTCCTAGAGGGAACGTGATGATCGCGCTGTGGACGGGGGAGCCGAAAGGGTTCAATCCGAACTCCCCGACACCTCGAAAGACCAACGGCCGGATGTAGCAGTTCCGGCGAATACTGTTCTTTTTGATGAGCCCGACGACCGTGTCGGCAAACTCATCTTTGGAGTAGGGAATATCCATCAGGTAGATCCTGGCGGAGTTGTAGAGTCTTCTAATGTGATCTTTGAGGCGAAAGACGTGGACATTATTGTCAACAGAGTAACCTCTGATGCCTTCAAATACTGCAGTTCCGTAATGGAGGCTGTGAGTCATGATGTGGACTCTTGCCTCATCCCATTTCACGAACTCGCCATCCATCCAGACATACTCAACACTTTCGATAGGCAAACGAGATACCTCGCAAGACAGCACCGATGACCACCAATAAACGTTGAGGGCTAAAGAAAAAGGTTTCGCGCTTTCACTCCTTCGTGCGCCGCTATTATTCAATCCATTAGTTTATATCGTCTGATGAGGTATGCCGATTACGTGGTCATCTATGGAGCTGCCGCCACCGTGGGCCTACGAACGGGAGATCGCGGTGAAATGCGATGCTCGCACTGACCCTGCGTATGGGTTTGAGCCTTCGAAGAGACCGCTAAGCGAACTTGTCAGGTTCGGGATAGTGAACCTTGACAAGCCGTCCGGTCCTTCAAGCCATGAAGTTGTCGCATGGACCAAACGGATTCTGGGCGTGAAGAGGGCCGGTCACGGCGGGACCCTTGAGCCCGTATCGGGTGGGGACATCCCAAGGTCACCGGCGTTCTTCCCGTAGCCTTCGAAGACGCGACGAAGGCGATCCAAGCGGTCCTCTTCTCAGGCAAAGAGTACGTTTGCCTGATGCAGATGCACAAGGACGTGACCGCCGAGAGGATCGCGCAGGTCCTTGAGGATTTCACTGGAGAGATCTATCAGCTCCCGCCTGTGAAGGCATCTGTGAAACGGGCGGTACGGAAGAGGACGGTATACTACAATCGTCTCCTTGAAGTCGATGAGCGCAAGGCCCTGTTCAAAGTCGCCTGTCAGTCGGGAACCTATGTTCGAAAGATCTGCTATGACATCGGCGAGGTCCTCGGAACGGGAGCCCACATGCGCGAGCTGCGGAGGATAAGGGCAGGGCCCTTTCACGTCGACGAGAATCTCGTCACCCTCGGAGACCTCAGATACGCCTTCGAGAAGTACAAGGAGACCAAGGATGAGAGTCTGATGAGGAAGGCCGTCCTCCCGATCGAGTACACATTCCGCTACATCCCCAGGATCTTCGTTCGCGACTCAGCAGTCGATGCGATCTGCCACGGGGCATCTCTCGCCGTCCCGGGGGTGGTGAGGCTCGACTCGGACATCAAGCCGAAGATGCCTGTCGCGCTCTTCACCCTCAAAGGAGAGGTCATCGCTCTCGCCACTTCCCTCCTGTCCACAGAAGATGTTATCGAAAGTGACAAGGGGTTGGTGGCGGAGGTACACCGCATCATCATGCCGACAGGGGTTTACCCGAAAGGGTGGAAGAGTCGCAGGAGGCCTCAGGGAGAATAAGCTTTCGAACGCGGCAAGCCGGGAATAAGTTGGGGTCCCTCCCAATGCCCTCCGTTACTCCTCATCTTCGAGAATAACTATTAAATCCACCATCCGGTGTAAAGGTAACGGATCAAACTACATAGGATGCCGGGATTCCCGAGTCTGGTACGGGGCAGACCTTGAAAGGGCCAAAGCCTGGAGAACCGTGTACCGTCAGCCTGTGACCTTAACGGGTCTCGAGGGTTCAAATCCCTCTCCCGGCGCCACAACCCGAGTACGCCTCATTTTATATCTGCCTGTGTTGAAGAGCATGAGTGGGAGGGTACGTCTGAAGGGTGAAGTGAATCACAGCATCACAGGCGATTGACTGCGGTGCGGTGATAGTCACTGAATTTCGGGGGGTGTCAAGCCATCAAAGGATAACTTGATCCCAGACGAGCAGTCGTGCAAGTGATAGAAAATCTAAATAGTGGCGCTTCCCATTTATTAGATGAGTGAGTGCCTGTTCGGATTTCCGTTTATGCCAGTATCGAATTCTGGAGTATGGTTTATGAAAAAGAAGATTTTAGGATGGCTTGACCAGAGAGAGAAGATGCACACACTGGCGATCGCGAACGAGCAGATGAGAAAGGCCCTTGACACTGTCTATCAGCTCGAAAAGAGTGTAAAGGAGGCCTCTCAAGGCGATCGCGAGAACTCGCTGAGATCCATCAGTAATCTCTTTGAGATGGAGGAGGAGGTCGACCGTCTGAGGAGGGAGGTCTTCTGCCATCTGGCAAGTGTTGAGATGAGGACCAGAGATCGCGAGGACATCCTGCACCTCGTCAAGAGGCTGGATGGTATGGCGGACCATGTCAAAGATGCCGCGCGAGCTGTACTCCTCTTATCGGAATCGAAGTCGATCCCCACCAAGGTCTGGGACAACTTGATCCAGATCTCCAAGAATCTGGTACAATGCGCCTCAGCGTTGAGGATGAGCATCGAGAAGCTAAAGGATGACACGAAGGAAGCCCAGAGATTCGCCCGGGAGGTTGACGAGTGGGAGCATAAAGTCGACGAGCAGAACTTGGATTCAAAGAGGCTCCTGATCACTGAATCACGAAGGATCGACCCGGCTGTGTTGGTAATCCTCAGGGATTTGCTGCTCTCGATGGAGGAGGTTGCGGACAGCTGCGCTGATACCGCGGACTACATATGCGTCCTGATTGAGGGAGGGCTGACAGAATACTAGGAGAGCCCTAACGCAACCACCCGTATCTGGTCAATCGAGTTTTCGCACCAGTCAGCGATACTCTCAACCGCATCTATGAACTGGCTGACGAGAATGGCCTCTCCCACACTTATCTCTCCTGAACCCAGTTTGGGGTAGTTGTTTCTGGCTTTCTGGTAGAGTTCATCAACCTCTTCTTCGATGTGCTCAACTTGATCTGCCATCTTTAGGGATTCCTCCACATCCTCACTCAGCTTGTCTATGCATCTCACGACCGAATGAACACACTCCCCTACTTTCCTCACCATTTCCCCGACTACATCTGTCAGCTCGGAGGGGAGTCTGTCCATCGGGGTGGAGATCAGTATTCTAGCCGCCTCCAGACTCCAGTCTGCGACATGGTCTATGACACGGACTAGGCGGAGAAGGTCTATCCTCTCGGACGGAGGCAACTCGCTTTGGGCAACCTCCAGAGATATTCGCCTCCGGAGCAGATCCGCCTCCCTTTCGTAATTGGACACTCGGTCAATGCTTGGCGATGCCAGCTTCACGTCACCGAGCGTCTTGAACTTGACCGCTTTGGACAACTCTTCCACCGTCCCGATCGTCAATTCCAAATGCTTTCTCATCAACTGAATTGTGCCAATCCTCTTCCTTCTATCGAACCAGCTCAGGATCCTCTTACTCAACTCTGATGGCCTCCAGCAACCCCTCCTTCGGGTAGGGGTAGACGTAGATTCTCTCTGGGTTCAGTTTCAAGCTTACCTTTACACCTAACTCGTATTTGACCTTTGATTCTATGGGGGAGCGGACGGCGATCAGGTCATCGTTTAGTAGACGAACCTCGTATCTGGTGATCCCCCCGATGAACCGCATCCTTTCAACCTCCCCAGCCAGAAGGTTGACATCGTTCCCCGAATACTGTTCTATTTCAACGAATTCAGGCCTTATCGCCACGGCAACCCTCTCTCCGATCTTGAATCCGTCAGACCGTGTCCTAATGAAAAGGCCTCCGGGAACTTCTATGAACATGTCCTTCTTGTCGGTGTTGGTAACGATTCCTTCAAGGAAATTAGATTCCCCGATGAAGTTGGCGATGTAAGGGGTCTGAGGTTGGAGGTAGAGCTCCAGCGGCGTTCCAAGCTGTTCTACTCTCCCTTTCCTCATCACAACTATTCCGTCAGATATTGTTAGCGCCTCTTCTTGATCGTGCGTCACGTGTATCGCTGTCAAGCCGAGATCTTCGACCAGCCGGCGGAGTTCATAGCGCAGGATGATCCTGAGTTTGGCGTCTAGGGCTCCGAGGGGTTCATCTAAGAGCAGAAGCTGTGTGCCCGCGGAGAGCGCTCGTGCCAGCGCCGCCCTCTGCTGCATGCCGCCACTGAGTTCATCTGGAAAGGCATCTTCTCTCCCTCTCAGCCTCACCATCTCCAGCATCTGCTTAGCCAGCTTCTCCGTATCTTCTTCCTTCCAGCCTTTCACAGTCGGACCATAGGTGGTGTTTCCCCACAGGTCCATGTGAGGAAATAGAGCATAATTTTGAAAGACGAACCCTATCCCGCGATCTTCAGGAGGAGTATTGGTGACGTCTCTGTCATCGATAAGTATCGTCCCTTCGTCAGGCTCGGCCAGTCCAGCTATGAGGCGCAGCGTGGTTGTCTTGCCGCAGCCGCTGGCGCCCAGCAAGGTCACATATTCCTTGTCACGTACATGCAGACTAACGTTGTCCACCGCAACAACTTTTCCATACCGTTTCGTCACGTTGATCAGCTTCACGTCAGGCACGGTTCTTACCCCCGCAGTACTTACACGGTCATTTCGAAATCCTTCTAAATACCAACAGTAAGACTAACGAGACCGCTATTAGATATGTTGAAGAGAATAGGGCAGCCGGTATTGCCAGCGCCTCAACCATGTTCACAACCAGCGTCGGCACGGTTATGTCTCTGCCCATCACTATGAACGTTGCTCCCGTCTCCCCAAGCGAGTGGGTGAAGGACAATACGACGCCAGCCAAAACCCCCCTCTTGACCAGCGGAATAGAGATGGTTTCGGCGACGTCGTAAGCTGTCGCTCCCAGAGTCCTAGCGCTCTCTTCAAACAGAACGATCTGCGACCCTTCATACGCTGCGATAGCCGGCTCAACTATCACCGGAACAGAGAACACAACGTGCGTCAGTATTATGAGCCAAATGCCGGGGTTCACAAGATTCAAGCCTGAAGGGCCCCACAGCAGCAGCACCGAGAGTCCCAAGGCTGAGGTGGGGACGATCAACGGGATCTTCAGGATCGATCGCACCACACGGCCGAACCGGTACCTCTTGATTATGAAGACCAAAGGGACCGCCAAACATGTTGCGATGTAAGTTGACACCGACGCAGCGGTAAATGAGGTCAACGTCGCCCTCATGAGGGCCTTGAAGTAGTTGGGAGGTCCGAACATCTGGTAGAGGATGCCCCCGCTCACTTTCCCCGTGTAGGGGTCTCGGCTCCAGAAAGGGATTATTGAATTCAAGACCACGAGTATCGGTATGATTACCGTGATAGCCACGATCACCAGACTCGCTACGTCTTTTACGCGGTGTAGTCTCTTGGACGTGAACTTCTCTATGTCAAGAACCAGCTTTTTGAAGCCGTTGCCGAAACTAGCTCTGGCGAAGGCTCTCGAACGTACTTTCATTCCTACCAGAAACTCCACAGGCAGTATGAGCGCCCACGATATCAATATCATCAGGAAGCCAAGGAAAGATGCGGCTGCGAACTTGAACTCGAACACCCACCTCACGATGGCGATGGAGGCGGTCGTGTATATGCCGCTGACGACCATTGTTGCCCCTGTCTCTCCAAGAGACCTCGCGAAAGCGAGGACGGAGCCTGAGAAGATTCCGGGGAGGGCTAGTGGGAGCAGGATCCTTCTGAACGTCGTCAGAGGCTCTGCCCCTAACGTCCTGGATGCCGTCTCGAATACAGGGTTTACCTCATCCATCTTGGCTCTAATGGTCAGCACGACATAGGGCAGCGTGAGTCCGACGTGAACGATGAATATCAGGAAGGGGACGTTGACGCCCGGTATCAGTAGACCAAGATCTACGATTCCGGATTTCAAGCCGAGGAGTCCTCCCAAGCCCGCCACGGTTGTCCACGTGATTAGAGTCGCGAATCCGAAGCCTGAGGTGGGGATCACCAGCGGGAGGGTAATGACATCCTCAAGGGTGGTTTTTCCGAAGAACTTCTTTCTCGACAGTATGTATGCGAGCGGTATCCCGAAAATCAGATCAAAAAGTACCGTAAACGCGGAGACTTTGAAGGAGAAGACCAGTACCCGCTGAATCTGAACCCAGTTCTCGTTCCCTATCAGCGGGTTTGCGAATATCTCATGGTAGATTTCCTCCCATCTTGTAAAAGTGAAGGAGATGACGAATACCGTGGGGATTATCACTAGGGCTGCGAATGCAGCTGTTACCGAGTAGAGGGAGACTTTGCCAAGAGCTCTTCTGTAGTCTTGTTTCATCGCCTGCTTTTCATCCTGTTGAGTGAATGCACCTCTGCAGCTATGCTCCGGGATTCCGCGCCTTGACCCACTCCACGAATATCGCCTCGAGAACCTCTCCTGACGGAGGATTGAATATCGGGACAGGGATTTTGAGCTGAACTCCGTTTTCTTCACTGAACAGCTCTTCATCAAGTGGCGCGCTCGGATTCGCGGGTCTGAGGCCGTATTCCTGAGCTATCTTCTGTACGTCAGGCTGCAGGAGATAGATCAAGTATTGGCTCGCGGCAAACCGTTGCCACTCAGAGACCCACTCCGCATCCAGAATCACGTAAGGATGGTCGCAGAGAAGCGTCCCCTTCTCGGGGTAGACTGCGACAATCCGGTCTTCCCACTTCTTGCTGGCCTTCAGTGAATTGTCGATGACCACGTTCTCATAGACTCCGAAAAGGTCAATAGCCTTCGGCCCGTTCTCGGCTGCCCAACTCCCGAAAAACCCTGTGCTCTCCCCGTAGGCGACTGAATGGGTTTCGATCGTTTTCACATACTCTACAACCTCAGGCTTTTTCAAGTCCTCTAAGGTGATCTCGTCAGGCTTCTTCTGTAACGCTTCAGCGATCTCCAGCACCACGACCATCGCCCCTCCGTTGGATAGAAGGGGGTCGGGGTGACCATACTTGAAATCGACATTTCTCTCACTTAGCTGGTACAGGTCATCGAAGCTTGATATGTTGTACTTCGATAGGGAGGAACTCCACCCCGCGATCACCACAGGCGAGGTCGCCAGCGGCACCCAATCCTCTGCAATTACATCCTCATGCCCCTCACGCATCCATTTACTGTTCAGGTACGGAATCCAGATGCTTGAGGCAGGGCTCCACACCGTGGGCTTGGCGCCTCCAAGAAGGATCAGGTTCACAGTCTTGTGAGTGCCGGTTACCGTCAGTCTCACCTTGACGGAGATGTCAAACTCGTCCTCAAACCATTGTTCAAATCCGGGTGTTACCCTCTCTATCCACCCCTGCTTCTCGCTTGTGTACAAGAACTCGAACTCAATGGACTCTGGCTTGACCGTGCTCGTGGGTCGCTGAACGAAACCGGAGAAGATAAGGGAGATGCCTGCAAACAACAGGAACCCTATCAGTATCCCCGAGATAAGCAGGATGTATCCCCGTCTCGGAAAGAGAGGTCTGGCAGACATACCCTTCATCGTGGTCTAAATTTGTTTCACTATTTTACCTTTGCTGTGCCACGGCTAGTATTCTGAAGCAGCAGGCGAGAGTAAAAGCACTCGGTTTCCTGCCTTTATCCGCCTGCAGACGTAGACTCAGGGGTCTGGATTGGATTGTTGAGAGTCAACTATTTATTAGTAGCCTATGCTTAGCTCTGCAGACAGAAGCCTATGACGATAAAAAAGATAGATCTCTAGGCGGTAACCGTTGATCAAAGCCGTACTCTTTGACCTCTACGAGACCCTTGGGCGCGTTGACATTCACGACGAGGAACAGCTTGGCGAAAACCGTCTTCGCGATATAATCGATCTCACGTCTTCCCGGAAGATGAATGTCGATGCTGCAAGATTCAGACAAGTATTCCACGACATCTCCTCCGAGGCGTCCAGGAGAAGCCAGCAGGAATCGGTGGAAATACCGATCGACAAGATCTTCGCCCGAGTTCTCAAAGAGTTAAACCTCCCTGCGGACGACAGGCTTCTAATCGAGATGGAAAAGGTATATTATCGTATACCGAAGAATCGATGGATCCTCTTCAACGACACCCGTGAGACTCTGCAGAAGTTGTCAGCGCGCAACTTCAAGTTAGCCCTTGTATCGAACGTTCGCAGCGACAGGTTCGTCCGAGAGCTTGTCAAAGAGGTCAATATTGAAAGGTATTTCGACGTCATTATCACCTCGGCGCAGCTGGGGATCAGGAAACCACGCCCTCAGCTGTTTCTTGAAGCTTTGAAAGAGCTCAAGGTAAGGCCCGACCAGGCGGCTATCGTCGGAGATACGCTTACAACGGACATTCAAGGAGGAGCCGCGCTGGGGATGAAGACAATCCTCATAAACAGAAACAGGACTGAAGTATCCGCCCCAAAACCGGACGCGACGATAGGAAACCTCTCAGAATTGCTGGGAGTCCTAGAGAAGTGGAACGGGAGCTGACATCGATAAGCGGGCTACGTCCTGTCTGAGCATCTGCAGATCCCTTTCCGTAGTACTCCCTTTCTCCCAAATTACATTCTTCTGTTGAACGACGCTACCGCCAGTAGCGTCATGACCGCTGCAAAAAACAGAAGAACGACCCCGTCGACGTAGGTGGGATAGACGTTGAGGCCTATGATCGCGCCCCGCAGCAGATCGACGCCGTAGGTCAAGGGATCAAGGTGGACGATGACCGTTAACCACGCAGGCAGGTTCTCGATCGGGAACAACGCTCCGCTGAGGAAGAACATGGGCATCACGATGAAATTGATGATCACGTTAAACCCCTCATGAGACTCAATAATGGCTGCGAAGAAAAGCCCCAGTGATGTCAGGGAGAACGATATCAGAAAAGCGATCGCAAACACCTTCCCAATCATCAAGGGCGACAGGCTGAGTCCTATGAACGGCGAAAAGAAAAGCATGATCGCAACCTGAACCAGCGCTTGGAGACTCCCGCTGAGTGCTTTACCGAGGGCTATCGACGTGCGAGGCACCGGTGCTACCAGTATCTCCTTCATGAAGCCGAACTGCTTGTCCCAGATCACTGAAGTGGAAGAGAAGACTGAGGTGAACAGTGTCGTCATGGCGACGATGCCGGGGAACATGAACTGCGTGTACGTACCCGTGCCGGCCCTGAAGATCGTGTTCAACCCCGTTCCCATCACTATCAGCCAGAGCGCCGGCATCGCCACCGAACCCACGATACGAGGCTTCTCTCTCGAGAAACGTTTCAGATCTCTTAACGTGATGACGTAGATAGCGTCAAAGAACATTGGTGACCCGCCTACCTGCCTCGCGCTCTCACAATAGCCCGCATCTGATCCGCGAGTGATCCTTCCTCCTCTCGGATCTCCCTTCCGGTAAGCTTCAGGAAGACGTCGTTGAGGGTGGGTCTTCGCAGGTTCAGTGAGATTATTTCAGTCCTTAGGTTCGAGACGAACTTGGGGATGAACTCCTCCCCGTTCTCAACCTCGATGGTCAGCCCGTTCTTGTCACGCCTGACTCTCAGATTGTACCGTTCCCCTATCTCCTTCTCAGCCTTGACATCGTCGCTTGTCCGCACCGTCAACACATCTCCACCCACATGGCGCTTCAACGCTTCAGGAGTGTCGAGCGCGATGATCCTCCCATGATCTATGATCGCGATGCGGTCACAGTTCTCCGCCTCGTCCATGTAGTGCGTGGTAAGGAAAACCGTGGTTCCGTACTCGGTGCGGAGTTTGTTGACGTAGTCCCAAACATGGCTCCGCGTCTGAGGGTCGAGGCCGAGGGTTGGCTCGTCGAGAAAGAGAACCTTCGGCTGATGAAGTAGCCCGCGCGCGATCTCCAGCCGGCGCTTCATCCCTCCCGAGAAGGTTTTCACCAGATCCTCCTTCCGATCGGCGAGTTCCACCATCCTCAGCACAAGGTCGATCTGCCTTCTCCGCTCTCCTCCCTTGACGCCGTAGAGTATTGCGTGAAATGCCAGATTCTCCTCGGCCGTCAGCTTGTCGTCGAGGCTGGGGTCTTGAAAGATCAGGCCGATCGATCTCCTCACCTTGTCAGGCTCTTTGAGGATGTCGTACCCGTTTATCTTGGCTGACCCGGCGGTAGGCTTCAGTAGTGTGCAGAGGATGTTTATCGTCGTCGTCTTGCCCGCGCCGTTGGGGCCGAGAAAACCAAATATCTCGCCAGGATCCACCTCGAAGGAGACATCGTCAACCGCCTTGAACCCATTAAACACCCTTGTGATATGTTCTACATCTATCATGTCACATCAGGCCTTCAGAGTTCTCTGCGCCGCCGTCTGTCGTCTAGAACGAGCAGGGGTGCTCTCCTCGTCTTGGCAGAGACCATAGAACGACTTCACCTATATCAGCCTTTATCCCAGCGAAGCGTCTTTCTGGCCCTTCGCGCG